>CAMCWG010000053.1 GCA_945882005.1 Bordetella parapertussis | reverse complement strand
ACCAGTACAAAGAGGAATCGACCAAAGGCGTTCTTGCCAAAGGCATGCTTGCAGATCTGGTGATATTGGATCGCAATCCATTAAAAGCCATTCCCGACGACATCAAGAATATTGAGGTTCTGCAAACGATCAAGCACGGTAAGCTCTTGTACACCAGACAATAATGACGCTCCTCCCGTTCTTGATTGCTGCGACCGTTCTGGCGGTCACTCCAGGACCAGGCATAGCCTATGTGGTGGCCAGAACAATCTCTGGTGGCCGGGCAGAAGGCTTAGCATCCTGTATTGGGACCGGCTTGGGAGGACTGATACATGTCCTTGCTTCCGCGCTTGGTGTATCCCTTATCATCGCTCAATCAGCGATTGCCTTTAGTTTGCTGAAGTACGTTGGTGCTGCATATTTAATCTACCTTGGCGTTCGGATGTGGTTACGTCCAAACTTGCCGTTGCCAACCGAGTCCATTGATCCACAAGGCAGCCGCCGCGCACTCTTAGAAGGTATCGCCGTTGAAACGTTAAATATCAAGACAGCATTATTTTTCCTTGCATTTTTGCCTCAATTCGCTACGCCCGATCAACCTCTGTTGCTACAACTCGTGGCACTGGGTTGTATTTGCGTAGCACTCAACACTCTGGTCGACGTTATTGCGGTGCTGCTCGCCCATCGCCTAATAAAGTCGAAGGTCATTCGCACTTCAAATGCTAAGATAATCAACTACGTATCTGGCTCGATAATGGTCGGGCTGGGCTGCTTGCTTGCCTTCGTCCGCCGAGCCGTTTGACGTATCCGTCGTGTCCGTTAACTTTAAATAACCTAGGGGTCAGTCCATGAGACTAAAAATCTGGTTTGTTCTACTCACGTTCTTCGGCAGTACTTTGGCGCAGGCTTGCACGTCTATTGTCTTGAATGGCACGGACAATGGGCGGGTGTATGGCCGTACGATGGAATTCGGCATACCACTGAAGTCGGCGATTATGATCATGCCCAGAGGCTACTCGCTTCAGGGCGTTGGCATTGATGGCGCCGCAGGAACTGGCAAAAACTGGGTGTCCAAGTATGCGGCTATCGGCGCAAACGTGCTAGGCCTGCCTGTTTACGTTGACGGCATGAACGAGGCCGGCCTTGTAGGTGGCTTACTTAATGCACCCAATACTGCTCAATACCAGACTCCATCTCAAGCGGACTCAGCCAACAGCATCGCATCGCAACAGCTGCTCGTCTATGTCTTAACGAATTTCGCGAATGTTGCTGAAGTCAAAGATGCTCTTCCTAAAATGTTTGTGAACAGTTCGCCACTCAAAGAATGGGGCGGTGTTGCTAAATCACGTATGACGTTGCACGACAGCTCGGGTGGAAGCTTGGTGGTTGAATATTTAGACGGTAAGCTCGTCATGACCGACAACATTATCGGCACGATGACAAACGACCCTGCGTTCGCTTGGCACCTACAAAATATAGGCAATTACGCAAATTTAAGCGGTACCGATAAAAAACCGATGGAATACAACAAGCAGAAATTTTTAGCAGCGAGCTCTGGTAACGGTCTGCATGGCCTTCCAGGTAGCTTTTTAAGCCCAGACCGATTTGTGCGTGCGTCCACCATTGTCATGAATACCCCTGCAGCGACAACAGACCTGCAAGAGCGTCGCGCTTGGCACATCATGAACAACTTTGATATTCCGTTTGGTGCGATTCATCTCGATAGCTCAAGCGGCTATGGTGGTGGAGTGAATTCCTATGAGTTCACAGAGTGGACCGTTGTCGCGAACCTGAAGACCAAAACCTACAACATCCGCTCTTTCGAAAATCCTGGTGTGTTGAGCATTGGCTTTACAGAGGCGGACATGACCAGCAAAACGTTACGCTTGATCCCTCTGCTCAAGTAGTCAACACCAGTCCGTATGCGCATCGCTTGTTTACACACTGCCAGCAGCAACATCACTGTCTTTGAAGAGGCAGTGATGGGGCTAGGCATGGAATCGCTTCACTTAACGCATACGGTCAGGTCTGATTTATTAGCCGCAGCGGAAAGTGTGGGAGGCTTAACCCCTGAAATCACCGCACAAACGCAAACTGTTCTTCAAAGCCTTTGTAATGATCATGATGCAGTCGTCTTGACCTGCTCCACGCTAGGCCCCTCGGTTGGCGGAATGTCTACCATGACGGGCACTCGCGTGATCCGTGTTGATGAGGCCTTAGCAGAGCAAGCAATATTGCAGGGCGGTCGCATCGTCGTCCTTTGCGCTGTTGAGACCACTATTAAGCCGACATCTGATCTATTTTTTAGCGCGAATGCTGGTAAAGATTCAACCGTTGACATCCAACTCATCCCAAGCATTTGGGATTTGTTTAAAGCTGGGGACTTGAAGGGGTATCTTTTAGCAATTGCAGCTGCAGCAGACAACGCCTATTTGGAGGGCGCCAACGTCGTTGCGTTGGCGCAAGCATCGATGGCAGGTGCGGCAGTGCTCGTTAAAAACGGCAGGACTCCGCTAACCAACCCGCTGTGTGGGCTTCGCGCTGCGATTCAACCACAAAGGAATGAATCCAATTAGCAAACCACCCATTCCAATGATGTTGGTTATAAGATCGAACGATACAGCGCTCAAGACAGCAATAAACACCATAAACGTTGCGCTTAGTAACGGCCACCAAATATGCGTCAGCGATGTTTTAAAGCTTCCGCTCCATAAGCCACGGTAATACCAAGCGCAAGCGAAGCCAGCTAAGCTCATATAAAAACAAATCTGAAAGCCGATTGCGGATACTGACTTATCCAAAATGTCTTTTACTGAAGGCAGATAGGAGGAGCCGAACAAAAGCACGACGCCAAGGAACCAAATTACAAAAGTCGCAACCCAAGGTGTCTGCCATTCTGGATGAATCTTGCTGTAGCGAATATGCAGAACGCGGTCACGCGACATTGCAAACAACGTGCGACTGAATTGGAGAATTTGCGTTTCAATTGTTCCGATTGTCGACAAGATCGTTGATAGCACAGCCAGGTAGCTCCAGGGCTGGGGGAATAACTTGTCTGCGACGGCATAAAGAACATTCGTGTTTGCGGCTGCAATCTCTTCATCAGTCAACACAATCAACACCACAATAACGATGATGATGTAAAACAACATCAGGTTAACCATTGACCAAAACGCGCCCATGCTTGATGGCAAAGGCTCTCCCCCTTTAGTTTCCTCACCTAAGTTCATCGTTACATCCCAGCCCCAATAAAAAAAGATGGCTGTTAACGCGCCAGTTGCAAAGGTTTCCGGAGTAAACGAAAACGGTGAGATCCAAACGAACGATGGCGGATGTGCCGGCTTTGATCCGTACTCGACAAACGCACCAATAATCAACGCCACGACGATCGTTGATTCGATCACGGTAAGAATCAACTGCGCGTAACTGGCGTGCTTAATCCCTTTTGTCACCACTGCAGTAACCAGCGTTAGCCATATTGCAGCGATACAGGTCACCCAAGCGGTGTCCTCGATTTTGCTCGCATCGACCCAGTCAAGCGTTGAGAAAATCTTTAGCGTCGACGTGGCCGCGGGGATCGTGGCGGACACCATAAAAACAACCGATGCAACCAACAAACCCCAACCCGCAAAGAATCCCCATTTAGATCCGAAGACTGCCCCAACCCAAGCGTACGTCGCACCAGCATGCGGCTGCATTTTGTTCAGATTAATGAACGTGAACAAAATGCCAAACATGATCAGGCCGCAATACAGGACACTTCCTACCGACAGAACGCCCACGGAGGCCACAATCACTGCTGTTGTGACCGCGACACTAAAGGCAGGCGCCGAGCCCGCAACACCCATGACGGCAGACTCTAGGGTGCCCAGGGACCCACTTGCCAAACCTTTTTCTTGTGACATGTCATTACCACCAATCCAGTCTGGGCTAACCGCGCGAAAAAACCATGCCGCAAATTAACAATTTGCTACTAAACGTGCAAGCGTTTCATCCAAAAGTTGAAGGCATTGCACTTAGTATGAATGCGGACCAATATAATTCATGCAACAAGCTAACTGTTGATGTTTTTAAGCAAAAGGATCTCTCTATGCTCGAGCTTCGAAAATCTGATGAGCGCGGATATGCCGACCATGGATGGCTGAAAAGCTATCACTCCTTTTCTTTTGCCAATTACTACGACCCAAAATTTATGGGCTGGGGTAACTTGCGGGTGATTAATGAGGACAGAATCGAGCCAGGCCGCGGCTTTGGACAACACGGTCACCGCGACATGGAGATCATTAGTTACGTCCTGTCAGGCGAGCTTGCACACCAAGACAGTCTTGGCAATATCAAAGGGATCCCTCCGGGGGACATTCAGCGCATGAGCGCTGGCACAGGCGTCGTGCACAGTGAGTTCAATCATGCGGCCAATCAACAGACACATTTTTTGCAAATCTGGATTGAACCCTCCATTAAAGGCATTGCCCCCGGTTACGAACAAAAAACAATTCCGCAACAGAAGAAACAAGGTGCGCTGTGTCTAGTTGCTTCATCTACCGGAGAGCTCGGTTCAGTCACTATCCATGCCGACGCTAAGCTGTATGTTGGCATATTTGATTCTGGGCACAGCGCTAAGCTCAGCATCTCTAAAGGACGCAAGGCATACGTACATTTGATTGCCGGTTCACTTCAAGTTAACGGCCTAACAATCAATGGCGGCGATGCATTGCTGATCTCAGATGAAGAAGAGCTTGAAATCTCAAACGGTGAGCACGCTGAAGTTTTAGTGTTTGATCTGGCACCAAACTAATTCCTGCTTGGTAACAAAACACTTGTATTGAAGGGCACGATGACCGGTGTTATTGAAAGAAGTGCAGCAAAGGGTCTCGTTGAAACAGGCATGTTGCCCACGAGTGTTCTGACTCTGGTCATTCTGCGATAAATTGCTAAGTTATAGAAGAAAATAATACGCTTAAGGTAGCTATCAAAAAATGCTAACCAATTCATCAGATTTCGTCTTCAATGCGGATGCGCTTCTTTTTAGCGGGGTGATGCTTTTCTTGATTCTTGTCATCCATGCAACCTATATGTTTTTTGTCACACGCGGATACGAAACGATTACCGACTCGCTCATTGAAGCCAAACGTTATGGTTGGGTACCGCCTGTCTTTTATTTGACGGCCTTTATCTTGGCGCTATCGCATTTACTTGAAATATATCTCTGGGGTTATGCCCTTTACTATTTTGGCCTGATCGCGAACGAGCATCAAGCCATGTTCTTCGCAGGTAGTACCTACACAACCCTAGGCGTTGGCACTAACCCGTTGCCACTGAACTGGGATCTCGTGATGGTTGTCATTGCACTGAGTGGCATGATCGCCTTTGGGTGGTCCATTTCGGTCTTGCTCAACATGTCGCAGCTCGTCAATACGGCACGTCAGAAAAGAAACGAACACAGGAAAAATTCCTAGACCTTATGACCGCACGTTCCACAAAACTTATCGTACAGCTTTAAGTTTGTGCGCGAACATTGGGCGCAGGTTTTCTGCTCATGGGCCCTTTTTTTGTTATGTACAGAAATTTCAGCCGTAACAATCCCTGTTGGAACAGCCAACGTGCCCCATCCGATCAACATCATGACCGACGACAAAAATCTACCTAGACCGGTTTGCGGAGCGATATCACCAAAACCGACTGTCGTCATCGTTGTGATGGCCCAATAAATTCCAGTGGGAATGCTGGTGTAACCGTGTTCTGGTCCTTCAATGATGTACATCAAAGTACCCATCACCAGCACCACCATTAGGACGACGGAGAGGAACACAAGGATCTTTCTTTTGCTGGCAGCAAAGGCTTGCGCCAAATGCGTGTACTCAGACGAATAGGCCGTGAGCTTAAATACCCGAAAGATACGAATCAAACGGAGCACTCTGACGTCAATCAAAGAGTGCAGCTCAGGAAACATCAACGCGAGGTATGTTGGGACGACCGCAAGCAGATCAATTACACCAAAAAAACTCAGCACGTATTGCCGCCTATCCGGAGCGCAATAAACACGAATCAAATATTCCAGCGTAAAGGCGATCGTAAAAAACCACTCCAATAAAGACAGGATGTCTTCATGTTTTTTGGCAATCGATTCGACGCTGGCTAACACGACAACGGCAACAGACACAAGGATCGCGACAAACAATACCTTGTCGAACCGTCTGCCCGCCGAGGTCTCTGACTCAAAGACCACCTTCGATATTCGGTGTTTAAACGACGCTTTTTCAGTGCTAAGATTTGTCATAAAAATTATTCAAAAACAAATAAGGCAGTACCTTTTAGCCGTAAACATGCATCGTGCCTATGCAAAACCAAGTGCCGCTCCAACCCGATTTTCTTTACGTAGTTGTTCATGGATGTGGTTACTCATCTGTTGGCGACCAACATACTGTCCTCCCGCCGAGTGTCCCGCAATGACGATCGTACACAAGTTAGGGCGGATATCACTACTGCATTCTGTCATGCATCGGCTAAGAATATGCCGGCCAGCGTTATGCCTAGCGGTTAGTGAGGACCAATAATAACCTTAAGAGATACACAGCCCCCCGATTCTTACGTGTTCAGAAACGTAGTTTTTCAGTTAAATTCGATAGCATATCAACCAGTCAATTTAGAACTGGATAATCGTGACGATAAAAAAATAGGGGTGAGCGTGTTACTGACCGATGAAGAGACAAAAATGCTGAGTGGCGATAGAGGCCCAGCTGTCCAAAAAGCCATGGAAATCTTGGTTGCGCTAGGTGAAAGTTTCGGCGCAGAGCGCCTTCTTCCTGTCAACAATGTACACATGGCCGGCTCTTCTGTGCTGGTAGCCGAAGAGGCCGGTACGCGCTTTGTGGAAGACATACGCAAGCAAGGCGGGAAGTTTGTCACTCGCGTGACAACCAATCCGACTGCCGTCGATCCAAGCCAGTGGAAGGAAATCGGCATCCCAGAGTCCGACAGCACACTGCAGGTGCGTCTGACAGGCGCCTATGCGGGTATGGGAGCCAACACCTGTAACACCTGCATCCCCTACCTTGTCGGCAATATGCCGCGCTTCGGCGAACACATGGCTTGGGGCGAGTCCTCTGCGGTTGTATTCGCCAACTCAGTGTGCGGTGCGAGAACTAACCGCGAGGGTGGACCAAGCGCATTGGCGACCGCACTCACCGGCCGCACACCCGCGTATGGGTTCCACCTCCCCGAAAACCGGTATGGAAGCTTTTTGATTAACGTCGAAGCGCCCATGCGCGATATGACTGACTACGGAACGCTTGGCTTTTTTGCAGGCAAGATTGCCGGCCAAGACACTCCGGTCTTTGCAGGTCTACCAAGCAACCCAACGTTGGAGGACCTCAAAGCGCTGAGCGCTGCGCTTGCCGCTTCCGGCGCAGTCAGTATGTTTCATGCCGTGGGGGTCACGCCGGAAGCCCCGACCGTCGACGCAGCCTTCGGCGGTCGTGCGCCAGCGAAGACTCTTGTTTTTGGGGTGGAAGAGCGAACACAGGCCGAGAACGCATTGAATAAAGAGCCGTCGGACCATGTAGATTGGATTCTTGTCGGCTGTCCGAATGCCTCAGTGCAAGAAATGCGTGAGGTCGCAGAGGCTCTTGAGGGTAAAAAAGTACACAAAGACGTTGCGCTCTGGGTTACGACAGCCGGTGCAATGTACGCCATGGCCGAACAGATGGGGTACGTCGATACGATCAAAAAAGCAGGTGGTGTGGTTGTACGCGAGACCTGTCCCTTCCTTGCGCGTAGCCGCGTGATTGCACCCAACAAAGGCTATAAGACCTTGACAACCAACTCGGCCAAAATGGCCTTTTATGCACCGGGTCAGTTTGGACTGCCAGCCCACTACGGCAATCTTTCGCGGGTGATGCAGGCCGCGATCGACGGCGTCTGGAGATAAGCATAATGAGCACAGCTAAATTAGTACTCCTAGGCCGCAAGATTGTGAAAGGCAAAGCCAGCGGCGAAGCAGTCGTGACCAGCGAGGCCATTAGCTTTAACGGCGGCGTAGATAACATGACCGGCATCGTGACTGAACCAGGACACGAGCTCGAAGGCGTCAACATTTCTGGCAAAGTTCTCGTCTTCTTAACCGGAAAGGGATCCACAGGTGGTTCCTACAAAATTTACGACATGGTCTCAAGAGGAACAGCGCCTGTCGCGTTTATTCAAGTTAATCCAGAACCCATTACAACCGTTGGTGCCATTATCGGGAATATACCCGTCGTAGCTGGATTAAATGAAAATCCAACAACCGTTATTGCAACAGGCGACTTTGTCGAGCTGGATGCAGATGCAGGAAAAGTAGAAGTCACTAAAAAGTGATCACTTAATCGTCGTTTTAAATTCATTAGGAGACAAACATGGTGCACTCAACAATTATTAAAGCTGTTCTTGCCGTATCAAGCTTGACCTTTGGACTGTGCGAAATCGCTCACGCGCAAGC
Source organism: Bordetella parapertussis (assembly GCA_945882005.1). GTDB lineage: Bacteria > Pseudomonadota > Gammaproteobacteria > Burkholderiales > Burkholderiaceae_B > Zwartia > Zwartia parapertussis_C. The sequence goes on along the minus strand of CAMCWG010000053.1, from coordinate 4,434 downwards.
CTGGCCGACGCGCCCCATCACGATGGTGGTCCCCTTTGCAGCAGGTGGCAGCACCGACATTACCGCACGGATGCTCGCAGAAAAGCTAGGCGGCCTTCTCGGTCAAAACGTGGTAGTGGAGAATAAAACCGGGGCGGGTGGCAATATTGGCGCCGCGGCAGTTGCACGTTCCACCCCCGATGGCTACACAATTTTGCTTCATACGAGTACGTTGACTGCAAACGTTTCCCTCTATAAAAATATGGGACTCAATGTACAAAAGGATTTGATACCCGTTTCCCAAGTCGCTCTCATTCCCAACGTTTTAATGGTCAACAATAACTTTCAGGCAAAAACGCTGAAAGACTTTGTTGAAGTTGTGAAACAGAAGAAAGTGGCAATCAATTATGGCTCATCGGGTAGCGGAGCCTCGAACCACCTCGCGGGCGTATTGTTCAACAACATGGTTGGCGGCGACATGGTTCATGTCCCCTACAAAGGTGGTTCGCTCGCAAATAATGACTTATTAGCAGGTCAAGTTCAGGCGGTATTCTCGCCGCTTGTCGAAGTTCTCGGTTTTGTAGATAGCGGAAAACTCAGGCCACTCGCGGTCACCACTAAATCTCGTATTACAAAGCTACCGGATGTGCCCGCAATCGCAGAGGTACTACCTGGTTTTGAAATTGTTTTGTGGAACGGAATTTTTGTTCCGACCGGAACACCGAAAGCGATTGTTCAGAAATTGAGCGATGCGGTTCAAACCGTTCTGCAAGACCCCGCTGTTCTCAAGAAGCTTGCGGAACAAGGCTCGACCGCACTAAAAAGCAACCCCGACGACTTCAAGAAAGTAGTCGAAGCAGAAATCGTCAAATGGGGTGATCTAATCAAGATGGCCGGCGCCCGCGTTGACTAATATCCGACGTTGCCACCCAAAGGAACAGAGTAATGAATGCTACAGATTTCGATACGCAATTCCGCGCCCGACTAGATGGACTCGCGACGTCTAACTTGAGTGATGCACTCGACCGGGTTGGAATTCCACGGTGTGCCATACACGGCATCATCCCGCAATGGGGCCGCACGAAGATCGTGGGTCGCGCGGTGACCATTCGCTTAATTGCAGCTGGCGCAGTCCCACCGGGTACACACTTAGGTATAGATGCCATCTTCAACAGCGAAGCGGGCGATATCATCGTGGTCGATAACCGGGGCGATTTACACCACAACTGCTGGGGTGAAATCCTAGCGATGGGTGCAAAACAGAAAGGTGTATCAGGCGTTGTCGTGGACGGTGCTGTACGGGATGTGGATGCCTGTGAAACATTCGATTTTCCTGTACATGCGCGTGGCACTGTACCGAGCACAGCACGTGGCCGTATCGTGCAAGAAGCCTGGAATATTCCTGTGCGCTTGGGCGATGCACCTGTTCGGCCAGGCGATGTCGTCGTAGCTGATGTCAACGGTGTTGTGGTGATTCCAATCGAGCGCTTAGCGGAGGTCGTGACTGCTGCCGAAGAAATCATGGCCAAAGAATTAGCCATGATCGATGCGCTGCGCTCCGGGGAGTCCATCCTTGAGGTTGATCGACGCTTTAACTACGAACAGATGTTACGCAAATAAAAATGGCACACAAAAAGCGGACGCGCCGTGAGTTTATCTCTTCATCTGCGGCACTTGCTGGCGCGCTTGCACTTTCGCCTGTACGCGTCCTAGCGCAACCGAACGCTGCCGGCAATGCACTCAAGACAACATCATGGCCCTCTGCAAAAGCATGGGAGGCATTACAGCAGCAAGTTGGTGGGCGCCTTATTCGTCCCACCGCACCTTGGGCGACGCTCAAGCCAGGAGCAGTCCCGCCTGAATTAACAAACCCCTGGTTCCTTGAAGAACAACCTGGTGCAACGCAGTCAACCGGCATGTATCAGGCCTGGGATTCAACCCCCAGCGAATATGCTGTCGCAGTTGAAAGTGTTAGCGACATCATCGCTGCGGTGAAATTTGCTAAAGAACATCACGTCCGACTCGTCGTCAAAGGAACTGGGCACGACTACTTTGGACGATCAAGCGCGCCGAACTCGCTCTTGGTCTGGACACACAAATATCGGGGAGTGACGGTTCACGATGCCTTCAAACCGCTAGGCGCTCCGGAAGAGACAAAGGCCGTTCGCGCCGTCAACGTGAAGGCAGGTAACCGGTGGCTTGAAGCCTACCAAGCGGCGACTGCTGCAAACTGCTACATACAAGGCGGTGGCTGCACAAGCGTCGGTGCTTGCGGTGGCTTTGCTCTTGGCGGTGGCTTTGGCTCCTATTCCAAAAAATTTGGTAGCGGCGCCGGTGGCGTGCTGGAACTTGAAGTTGTGACCGCAGATGGCAGCGTACTCGTCGCTAACGCTTTTCAAAACGCTGATTTGTTCTGGGCTCTGCGAGGCGGAGGTGGTGGAACCTTCGGTATTGTTAGCAGGATGACATTGCTCGCGCACCCTATTCCCACGACCGATGGCTGGCTCTCCGGGTCAATCACCGCGTCATCGGATGAAGCCTATCAAGAACTGATTCAACGCTACTTCGAATTCGTTGCAACGTCCCTCAATAATGGCAACTGGGGCGAAGGGGTCATCTTCGTCAAGGGCAAAAATGAAATCGATGTTGGCACGGCCTTCCTGGACTTAACAGCCGAGCAGGCACAGAAAGTTTGGGAACCATTTCTCGCACCCTTAAGGGAGCGACCAGCGGACTTCAGTGTGAAGCTCAACTACCGAGTCGTGCCATTCAAAGACAAATGGAATCCCAAACTAGGCGGGGCCGTCATGGACACCCGACCTGGCGTACCAGAAGGCTATTTCTGGTGGAAAGGCAATGCGTCCGAAGTGGGTGCCTATTGGGCTAACTATCAAGGCAGAGGGATCCCCTCGAGCGCGATGGAGCCCAGCAATACAAGAAAGCTGGCGCAGGCTATTTTTCAAGCGACACGCACTAGTCTGGTTTTGTTTCAGACAAACAAGGGTTTAGCGGGCGCACCCGCTGAGGCCCACGAACGCGACCGTACGACATCCATGAATCCCGCTGTATTTAAGAATGTAGGGTTTGTCACGCTCGGTAGCTGGGTGCAATGTAAGTATGCTGGCGTCGCAGGTCATGAGCCAGATCTGGCCTGGGCAGCCACCGAAGCTCTAGGTGTCGACCAAGCCATGGCGTTCATCAAATCTGCGACACCAGGTGGTGCCTCTTATACAAATGAAGGCCATTTTGGCGAAGCGAACTGGCAATCGGAATTCTGGGGTAGCAATTATCCGCGCTTACTAAATATCAAACGCAAATACGATCCAACAAACCTGTTCCGTGTGCATCATGGTGTCGGCAGCGACGCCCTATCGTAACTACCATTCATCTGAAAACACACGCGATACCGTGCAATATCAATTTACTTATCTCTCTGATCAAGTCCGTACTACGTCGGCCTGGGCAGATTTCGACACACTGCTGCACGAGTACGCTGAGCAAGATCTAGCGCAACCGCAACTCAGCACGATCTGGAAAGATCTAGACGATTTACCTGCTCGCTACGGCAGCCCAGTTGGAGGAGTTGTCCAACTGCATCAGGACCACATACTGGTCGGATGTATGGCGTTTACGGCTAGCAAGTTCGACGGGACGTGTGAACTTAAACGACTATTTGTACGCAAATCGTTCAGAGGCAAAGGCTATGCCCGAATACTTCTGACTGAAACAATGCGCATGGCCAAGCAAGCTGGATATTTTCGTGGCGTACTTAGCACCTGGCCAGACAACCCCAAAGCCCTTGAACTATATCGTTCGCTGGGATTCATGCCCACAGAGTCTTTTAAAGAAGATCGTGGGCAGAACTTGGTATTTCTCGGCATGAATTTGTGAATAGTCTGTGATTCTATATAACGCTCCGTCATCGTATTACTCAATGGTTGCCCGGCTAGCGCTGCTTGAAGCGAGCGTACCATTTGAAAATCGACGCATGGACATTCACGTAGCCAAAGAACAGTTCGCTAGTTGGTACCGTGCACTCAATCCACATATGACGGTACCCACATTAGTAACTGCCGAAAGAACATTCACCGACAGCCGGGACATCCTTCACTTTGCAAGCGCAAAAGCTGGCGATACATGGGCGGATGCAGACTCTATTCAGCATGCAAACATCGTAAAAATTGTCAATGCTTTTTATCAAATTGCAATCGAAGATCTTACGTTTGGCAAGGCGATGGTGAAGTTTCCCGTTTTACGATTTGTGTTTCCGAGACTGCTTGGCAAGATCTTGAAGAAGCTGCGTAGCGAGCTCGCAACATGCACGGATCCTGAAGCTGTGCGCGCAAAAGTTGCATTAAATGAAGGTCGGATTGCCTACTTCACGCAAGGCAATCTTGCAGACAAACTAGATATCGAACGCAATCGTATCTTGTCATTCTTAGGTGGGATACCCAC
>CAMCWG010000052.1 GCA_945882005.1 Bordetella parapertussis | reverse complement strand
CTCAAAACTATCGCTAAGGACCACGCGCAATTTTTTCGTGATCGGATCTTGCCGTAACGCAACCGCTGCGATCGCTAACAGCCGATCACTTGCGGGATTCAAACCCGTAGTCTCCACATCGACCATGATCCATCGCTCGGGAGTGGCGTGCTCTCTACCTCTAGCAACACCCAACCAACCCATCAGGGTGCTCAAAAAGCTATCGCGCATAGTCCAGCTCCAAGCGTTGCTGCAACGAGCGAATTCTGGCCATTGATTCTTTCAAAATACTGCGATCAACGGCGTTCAGGCCATCGACCTCTAGGGCGTTGGGATTATTAGCAATCGCATCCCCATCAATTTGGATCGCCAAGCGCATCGTTTGCAAAAACTGAAACGCAGCAATCCAGGCATCTGTTTCGGTTTGCGCCAAACCGAAGGCGCGTCCGATCGCGGCCAAGCGATCTTGGGTGTTCAGCTCTTCGATACCCAAAGCTAAGGCATAAACGCGTGCGGTTTCAACCACAATCGCCGTGCCTTGTAGTTTTAAATCGATGATCGACTTACCTTCTAGTTTCTTTGTTTCTAAGGATCCCAACCAATTCAGAGGCACTTGGTTTACAAGCGCTGCATCGGCCATTAGTTTGACGAAACGTGGGGTACGCACGGCCGCAGTTTTGACTTCATCCCTTAGGCCTTTAAGTAAATCCACATTACCCGCCAAGCCTCGACAGTCAAAAAATATCCCTGCATTAAGCAAGTCCTCCGGATGACCATGTTCGATCCAATGCATGAATCGCTTTTTCCACTCATCGATAGTCAGACACAACGCAGGATTGCTGGCCATGATGTTACCTTTGCAAAGCGGATAGCCGCAGGCATCTAGCGCGACATTCACCTCTGCCGAAAAAGCCAGGTAACGATTTTTTTCATCGGAAGCGCCTGTCTGTTGATACATCAATGCATTATCTTGATCCGTCGCAATCGTTTGTTCGCTGCGCCCCTCAGAGCCAAGTGCAATCCAAATGAATGCATTCAGATCAAGCCCATGCGAATGAGCGAGTAAAGTAATTAAGCGAGCAGTCAACACATCATTCAAATGACTCACAAGGAAAGTCAGCTGCCTGGCACTCACACCCTGCCCTAATAAATTGCGTGCAAATCGACGGATGTTGGAGGCGCACTCCTTCAACCCTTCCACATCATCCGTCTGCCGGATCAGCGAGCAGATCGTCCCCAACGACTGGCGCTGTAAAGAAAACAAATCTCGTTCCGAAATCAAGCCAACCACACGCTCCCGCAGATCGACGATTGGCACATGACGAATCTCATAGCGAGACATCAAGACTGCTGCCGACTCGGCCGTATGATCAACCGTGAGCGTCTTGACCTCCTTTGTCATGACTGCACTTATCGGTGTATCTAGACTAATGCCTGCCAACGTCACGCGTTCAAGCACGTCATACCGGGTGAGAATTCCTAGCAGCGCACCCTCGTCTGAAACGACCAACATCGATCCGATACGTTTTTCATGCATCACGGTCAGCGCTTGACGCAGCGGTGTTTGCTCAAGCGTCGTCAAAGGGGCCCGACGAATTAAGTCGCCCAGACGAGTCTCTAGCGACTGCTCTAGCAAGGCCTTCGACGCAAAATTATTTCGCAGCGCGAGGCGTGACTGCTCTAACAGCATCCAGACGCGGTTATGAATGAAATCACGAAACGGCTTCGAGCGACCAACAAGCGCTTGCATTGAGGCTGCGGGAAGTGTCAAACAGAAACAATCACCAATTGCCGTATAGGTGGCAGCGACTGGTCGAGCCGCCAAACTTGCACTAACAGAGAATAGCTCTCCCGCCTCAAGCTCAAACGCAGACTCGGTCAGACCGGGTGAAGTGCGCTTGCCCGAGACGCGACCTTGCCGAATTAGGTAAAGAAACGCTGGCGGGCCATCTGCGGGCGAGAGGATGACCTCATCGGGGCCGTGATAGACCTCGCACGAGGATTCAATAAAAAAATCTACATCGGGCGTCGCCATCTCTGAAAAGGGCAAGCGCTGCATAACTTGCTGACGTAGATTTTGTATCAAACTCGAAGAAATCATAGCCACTTCTCCTGCAAATTCGAGCGCTAGTGTTACATCACCCCATTATGACCCCCAATATGCACTCAAGTAACCCCAAGTATCGGGTTAACACTAGTGTGAGACCGGTTGTATTCTGCAAGCCCAAGCAGTCTAATGACACGAGAGCAAACAACTTGCGTCGTGTCATCTCATTGACCTCCAAGACAGGTTGTTGCGCTGCAGCATATTTTCCATTCCACGGAGACACAACATGTCTGTCATTGCATCGCGCCGTAAATTTTTCTCGACTGCCGCAGCCGCAGGTACCGCCACAGCTTTGGGCGTGCCCATGGTTGCCAAGGCTCAAAATGCCCCGATTACCCTACGCTTTCAGAGCACCTGGCCCTCGGTGGATATTTTCCACGAGTACGCCTTGGATTATGCAAAGAAAGTCAATGAAATGGCTGACGGTCAACTGAAGATTGACGTTCTCCCCGCTGGCGCCGTTGTAAAGCCTTTTGACCTGTTAGATGCTGTCTCCGCGGGAACACTCGACGGTGGTCATGGCGTGTTGGCTTACTGGTACGGCAAGAACACTGCCGTTGCGCTCTGGGGCTCGGGTCCTTCCTTCGGTATGGATGCAAACATGCTGTTGGCTTGGCACGAATACGGTGGTGGTAAAGCTCTATTGACCGAAATTCAAAAAGCAATGGGCGTGAACGTTGTCTCGCTCGTTTACGGTCCAATGCCTACCCAACCTTTCGGCTGGTTCAAAAAGCCAATCACCAAGGTTGAGGAAATGAAAGGCGTGAAGTTCCGCACTGTCGGACTTGCGATTGACATGTATACCGCTATGGGTGCTGCCGTCAACGCCCTGCCAGGTGGGGAAATCGTGCCGGCCATGGACAAAGGCCTCTTGGACGGCGCAGAGTTCAACAACGCTTCTTCTGACTTGCTTCTGGGCTTTTCAGATGTATCCAAGGTGTGCATGCTGCAGAGTTTCCACCAAAGTGCAGAGCAATTCGAAATTGTGTTTAACAAAGCAAAATACGACTCTCTGCCCAAGCACCTCAAGAGTGTGTTGGCGGTTGCCTCGCAAGCAGCGAGCGCTGACATGTCGTGGAAAGCAATCGATCGCTATTCGACTGACTACGTCAAATTGCAGAAGGACCGCAACGTCAAGTTCTATAAAACTCCAGACGCCATCCTTCAGCGCCAGCTGCAGATCTGGGATCAGATGATCGCCAAGCGTTCCGCTGAAAACCCACTGTTCAAAAAAGTACTCGACTCACAGCGTGCATTTGCCGAACGAGCAGGTCGTTGGGCTGGCGATACAAACGTCAACTTCCGTATGGCCTACAACCACTACTTCGCACCAAAGAAAGCAGGCTAACCTGCCTACTGATGCGTCGCAAAACTCGGGTGGCTACTTGTGACTAAGTAGCCACCCGATTTTTATAAACGGAGTGATCAACTCCGGATCAATGCAGGTAATAAGAATGAATAAATGGCTCTGGCGCATCGACGCAATTTCAACTTTTGTGGGCAAGACCTTCGCTTGGTTGATCGTTGCTTTGACCTTACACGTCTCTTGGGAAGTATTCGCGCGCTACTTGTTTAATCGTCCAAGCGCCTGGGCCTTTGATCTGCAGTTGATGTACTACGGCATTATGTTCATGATGGCGGGTGCGTACACTCTTGCAAAAAATGGACATGTGCGAGGAGATATTCTGTATGGTTTTCTACCCCCGCGCGCGCAAGCGAGCCTGGACCTCGTCCTATATATTTTGTTTTTTATTCCCGGCGTAGTGGCCATGGTTTGGGCGGGCTGGACTTACGCAGCGGAATCAATTGCCATCGGAGAGCATTCGTCGCTCATGGCAGACGGCCCACCGGTTTATCCGTTTAAGGCCTTTATCCCGATCGCTGGATTCTTTCTGCTTATCCAAGGCTTTGCGGAAATCGCTCGGTGTGGCATGTGCATTCGCTCGGGCGAGTGGCCCGAGCGCGAAGCGGATGTGCAAGAGGTCGACGTCGAAAAACTGAAAGAAATGGTTCACGTCAAGGACGAGGACATCGCACAGACAGACCGCTATGTTGTCGCGCAGGAGCAAAAGAAATGAAATTACCCAAGGCAATATGGTTTGGTTTTGCGTGTATCGGCATCGTCATCGCGATGATCGCCTTCTTAACACCTTGGGGCGCGCTAACAACAGGCCACATCGGTCTCATCATGCTTGCGCTTATCGTGGTGATGATCATGCTGGGCTTTCCCACGGCGTTCACGCTGATGGGGATGGGTGTCATCTTCACCTTCCTTGCCTACTTCATGCAGGCGCCAGACTTCGCAGGACGTGCGATCGGACAAACGCTCAACTTGATGGTGCAGCGCACGTATGCGACGATGACGAACGACGCGTTGATTTCTATCCCCTTGTTCGTGTTCATGGGTTACTTGGTTGAACGCGCGAACCTGATTGAAAAGCTGTTTCAATCTCTGCACCTCGCACTAGCCAGACTGCCAGGTTCACTTGCGATTGCAACGCTAGCTACCTGCGCTATTTTTGCTACGGCTACAGGTATTGTCGGCGCGGTGGTCACACTGATGGGCTTGCTCGCCATGCCGGCAATGCTCAAGGCAGGCTACAGCGTGCGCCTCACCGCAGGTGTCATCACTGCGGGTGGTTGCCTAGGGATCTTAATTCCGCCCTCAGTGCTCTTGATTGTTTACGGCGCCACAACGGGAACGTCAGTTGTTCAACTCTACGCTGGCGCACTTTTCCCTGGGGTCGGCTTAGCCCTTCTTTATGCAATCTATGTGATGATCGTGGCGAAAATCTGGCCAGACATGGCACCGCCACTTCCAGAAAAAGATCGCTTGATTCCTTTGCCAGCGGGTTCAAAGTCGATTGAATCTCAGGGTTTTAAGCTAGCAGCGCCAGGTCTGCTTTCAAATTTATTCAAGAGCAAGCGCGACCCAGCAGTCTCACGTCAATACATGAATCGCAACGTTGTTTTGGTCATGTTGCCTTTGCTCGTTACCGTGTTACTGAGTCTAGTGATTTATCGTGTCGTGACGACGCCCGAGGTGGTGTACGACATTCCGGCGGAGCTAAGCCTCTCGAACAATACGAGCACGGACTCCGGGGGCGGGCTCGCTGAGCCACCCTCAGAATCAGCGCCTGAGCCTCTTGGTTCGGCAAAGGTTGCGCCAGCCGCATCTGCTGCACCAGCTGCGGATGCCGTCGCAAAAGAACCGCCAAAGCAACTCGATCGTCTGAGCGCACCGACTGGCTTCTGGATCTACGTTGCCGTCGCCGCCTTAATTTTGGCCATTTTTTATGTGACGCTGACGTGGGCCAGATTAGAAGTATTTCGCCTCCTAGCGCAGTCCTTCTTTCCGCTAGTGATCTTGATTGCAGCGGTTCTGGGATCAATTGGCTTTGGTTTGGCGACACCGAGCGAGGCTGCGGCGATGGGTGCACTTGGCGGTGCGTTGCTAGCGTTAGCGTATCGACGACTCACCTTCCCGGTCATCAAGGAGTCTGTATTTCTGACGGCCAAGACGAGCGCGATGGTGTGTTGGTTGTTTGTCGGATCGTCGATTTTTTCCGCTGCCTTTGCACTACTTGGTGGCCAACAAGTGATTGAGAAGTGGGTACTATCGCTCGGGCTTACCCCCGTCGAATTCATGCTGTTGGCACAAATCTTAATTTTCTTGCTGGGCTGGCCTCTCGAGTGGACAGAGATCATCGTGATCTTTATGCCAATCTTTGTGCCGCTGCTCTCACAGTTTGGGATTGACCCCCTCTTTTTTGGCTTGCTCGTAGCGTTAAATCTACAAACAGCCTTCCTATCGCCCCCAGTTGCGATGGCCGCGTTCTACCTCAAAGGGGTTTCCCCTCCCCATGTCACACTTAACCAGATCTTTCTTGGCATGCTACCGTTTATGGGCATACAGATCTTTGCGATCTTCTTGCTCTACATGTTCCCAGCGATTGGGCTCTGGTTACCTAGCGTTCTTTATAAGTAGTCATCATGCTTAAGACAGTAGAAGTCGCCTATGGTCCCGGTACTGCCGTTGTTTGGCTGAACCGGGTGGAGAAGCAAAATGCCATCAATGCGCTCATGGCCAATGAGCTCATTGAGGTAATCGAAGGATTGGCGGACGATCCGGAAGTGAATGCGATCGTTCTCGCTTCAAAGGCAACTGCCTTTTGTTCGGGTGTGGATTTGGAGTGGATGCACGGCGCATCGCAAGCAGACGAAGCCCAGCAACACGAGGCGTTAGCGTTAATCGAGCGTTTGCTTCAGACGGTCTACGCTTCTGCCAAGCCGGTCATCGCCCGCGTCAATGGCGAATGCATCGGTCTTGGTGCGACCTTGGTGGCTTGCGCAGATGTTGCGTTTGGAAGCCGCACCGCGACATTTTCGTATTCCGAGACCAGGATGGGACTTGTTCCCACCTTATCAGCCCCTCACCTTATTCGAGCGATTGGTCAGCGCGCAGCGTCGCGCTGGTTGCTTGCCGGGGAAACGTTCACAGCCTCTGAGGCGTGGCGCTTAGGTCTGTTGCATGATGTGTGCGAAGACTACGATTTAGACGGGAATGTGAATGCATTTCTCGGCTCACTGACACTTACGCAAGCACCTTGCGTTCGACAAACGAAACAAACGATCCATAGTCTGGATCGGTCAGAACAGCAGGCCACTTCGAAAGATTTACTCGTGCTGTCTTTAAATGCACAGCGTAGCGAGCCCGGCCGGGAGGGGATGGCAGCGTTTCTAGAAAAACGTTTACCAGCCTGGGCTCCGCCGCGCGAATTGGAATCCTAGAGCTTCATGTGCTTGGGCAGGAATGTTGCAAGTTCCGGTACAAAATATAAAAATATGACTGCAGCAACCATCAAAACAAACAGCGGGAGGGAGACTCGTGCCACATAGGGAAGCTCGCGCCCGGTCATTCCCGATAACACGAAGAGGTTGAAACCCACGGGCGGCGTGATCTGCGCCATTTCAACCACAAAAACAATAAAGATACCAAACCAAATTAAATCGATTCCAGCCGCAGTGACGGTAGGCAATAGAACTCCCATCGTAAGAACGACCATCGAAATACCATCTAGAAAACACCCCAAGACGATAAAGAAGACCATCAGCACCAAAATCAGCCCAAATTGGGACAAACCAAGAGTGCCAATCCACTCTGCCAAGGCACGCGGCAAGCCAATGTATCCCATGGATAGCGTCAAAAACTGAGCGCCCGCAAGAATCAAGGCAATCATGCAGTACAAACGTGTTGCACCCAGCAACGAGCCTTTGAATGTTTCCCAGGTCAAAGAGCCTTGAGCGACAGAAACGATGAGCGATCCGAGGACACCGATGGCGGCCGCCTCAGTTGCGGTAGCTACCCCGCTGTAAATGGACCCAAGCACTGCGGTAATGAGTAGCAAAACTGGTATCAAGTGTCTTGATTGATACAGCTTCTGCTTGAGCGACATTTCTGGGTCTGCCAAGGGGACCTTATCTGGGTTACGTACCGCCCAAAAAACGATATACCCCATGAATAACAGCGCCAAAAATATGCCCGGCAGTACACCTGCAATGAAGAGTTTCGCGATGGAGACTTCAGCTGCCACCCCGTAAACAATCATGATGATCGATGGTGGAATAAGCAAACCTAAGGTGCCCGCTCCAGCCAACGTACCCATGACCATGTCGTCAGGATACCCGCGACGCTTAAGCTCAGGTAGCGTCATTTTGCCAATCGTGGCACAGGTTGCGGCCGACGAACCAGAGACCGCAGCAAAGATCGCACAGCCGATGACGTTTGTATGCAGTAATCGCCCAGGTAATTTATTCAGCCAGGGCGCCAAGCCCTTAAACAAATCTTGCGAGAGGCGAGTGCGAAACAGAATCTCCCCCATCCATAGGAAAAGAGGCAAGGCGGTGAGTGTCCAGCTCGAGGATGCGCCCCAGATCGTGATGGCCATCGCATCGCCCGCGGGTCTGGAGGAGAACAGCTCCATTCCAATCCAAGCAGTACCGGCTAATGTCAGACCAACCCAAACTCCGCCCGCTAAAAAACCGAAGAGCGAAACAATCAACAACGTCACAATAAGAATGTCATTCATGGCGTTGTTGCTCCTGCGCATCCATACCAGACTCATCGCCACGTATGCGGCTCACGAATAAATCAATAAAGGCAATCAGCAGCAAGATCGTTCCAATCGACATCCCTAACTGCGGAATCCAGAGAGGCGTCGCGTCATTGCTCGTGGAAATATCGTTGAAGGTATACGAGTCCAACACTAGTTTTGTGCTAAAAACTGCAAGAGATACAGCAATCGCGATCCCTACCGCTAGCGCAGCAATATCCAAGCGCCTTTTACCCGCAGGCGCGAGCGCATTCAAAATAAGTGTTACGCGAATGTGCTCACCATGGCGTAGGGTCGACGCCAGCGCCAAGAAACCAGCCGAAGCCATGAAATATCCCGCATAGGCATCAAGTCCCGACACATGGAACTCGAGTTGCCGGCTCAGGATACTCGTCAGTACGGCTAGTAAAACACCCACCATACAAACCGCCGCCAAAAATTCGGCGGCGGAGTAAATCCCATTCAGCAGCTTGCGCATTTTTTACTTTTTGAGAGCGTCAATGATGGCTTGGCCATCTTTACCCGCTTTCTTCAGGTAGTCGGCGAGCATTTTTTGACCGATCTCATTCAAGCCTTTGGTCAGCTCGGCGGAAGGCTGAATCACCTGGCCACCGTTCTTTTTCCATGCAGCCAGATACTCGTTCGTCTTAGCTTCAGAGATCTTCCAACCACGCTCTTCGGCTTTAGCAGCTTCAGCCAACAAGGCTTTACGTGTGGCTTCATCCAAGGCATCGAAAGCCTTCTTGTTCATGATGACCGCATTCTTGGGAATCCAAGCTTGGTTGTCATAGAACTTCTTGATGTACTCGTAGGTCTTGGTGTCAACGCCAGTTGCGCTAGAGGAGATCATCGAATCCATCACGCCTGTTGCCATGGCTTGTGAAACTTCAGCCGCTTGAATCGTCACGGGTTGCGCACCAACGAGCTCAGCAATTTTGGCAGTCGCTGGGCTGTATGAGCGCCACTTCAAACCCTTCATGTCCGCAACACTCTTGAGGTCACGGTTAGAGAAGATGCCCTGTGGTGGCCATGGCACTGCAAACAACAGCATCATGCCCTGTGAAGCCAGTTTCTTTTCCAGGTAAGGCTTTTGAATGGCGGCCAGCTTCTTAGCGCCTGCATAGTTGCTGACCAAGAAAGGTACACCATCAAGCTCATAAATCGGATCTTCGTTGGCAAAGTTAACGAGCAGAATCTCACCGAGTTGTGCCTGGTTGCCTTGCACAGCGCGCTTGATCTCAGGTGCTTTGAAGAGCGATGCGTTCGGGTGAACGGTGATGTTCAGTTTGCCACCTGTCGCTTTTGCGACGTCTTTCGAAAACTCAACCAAGTTTTCAGTGTGGAAAATCGAAGGTGAGTACGCGGTGGGCAGGTCCCACTTAGTCTGGCTTTGAGCCGAAAAGCCAACAGTTGCCAACAAACTTGCAACAACGACCGATAAGGTTTTACGCATGAGGAGATCCTTGAGCGAGAAAATGGGTACCTAGCGAGCTAGGCCTTCTTTAAAAGTCTTCTGACTTGGTTCGTGAGTGTAGGCGCACATGCCATTCATCACAACACACCAACCCTGAATTAAGGGTAAACACTAGAGTACCCGTTTTTTGACTGCTACGCACTAGAGTCTGTAGTATCCAATTTTATTCTTTGCAACATAAAAAGGAATTCGGGATATGTCTTCGCCGTTCGCCGTATACGTCACCGCAATCGGCGGTCCAGAGGTGCTTAAGCCTCAAAACATTCCTATGCCCGTACCCAACCCAACCGAGGTGGTGATTGCGCACACGGCCGTCGCTGTCAATTTTGTTGACATTTATTTGCGTGCCGGACAACCGCACTCGCACAACCCCACTCCGCCATTTATCCCTGGGGTGAGCGCAGTTGGACGCATCGTCGCGCTAGGATCAGAGGTCAAGGACCTAACTATCGGGCAGAAAGCCACCTACACGAATGCAGGAGTTGGCAGTTATTGCACACATGTAGCGCTTCCCGCTGAACGTGTCATCCCCGTGCCAGAATCGTTGGACGATGTGCGTGTCGCTGCAGGCCTTGTGCGCGCCCTCACCTCGCAATATCTGCTCAAGCAAATGCGCGACCTTAAGCCCGGCACACGCGTTTTAGTACACGCAGCCGCTGGTGGCGTTGGTCAAATTCTTGTGCAATGGGCCAAACGTCTCGGGTTAATCGTCATTGCAACCGCTGGCAGCGAAGCAAAAGTTCGCACAGCGCTTGAGCTCGGTGCGGATGCGGCGATTAACTACCGTACGCACGACTTTGTGACCGAAGTCAATCGCATCACAAGTGGCAAAGGCGTCAGTGTGGTCTTTGACTCCGTCGGCAAAGACACTTTCGAAGGGTCACTAAAATGCCTTGAGCCCAAGGGGCTCGTCGTCAACTATGGGACGGCCTCTGGGCAGGTCGAAGGGTTTGCACTGCAGGATCTCCACAGCAAATCTCTTTGGGTATGTCGTCCAACGCTTCGTACCTACGTAGCGGATCGTGAGAATATGCTCGCCATGAGCAAAGAGGCGTTTGAGATCCTTGGGGATGCAGCCATACGTCTCGACATTGAGAAGCTTTTACCCCTTAGCCAAGCAAGCGAGTCACATCGCCTATTGGAGGGCCGGACCACACAGGGTGCCATTGTTTTAATCCCTGATGATTTATTTAAAAGTTAACACCTAGGAGACTCACATGCACTTGATAAAAACAATGTTGGCTGCAGCAATCACACTTTCCGCGGTCGGTACAGCCGCTCACGCAGAATACCCAGATAAGCCAATCAAGATGTTGGTCGGCTACGCACCAGGTGGCGCTGCAGACAAACTCATTCGCCCAATTACGGATCGGCTGTCAAAGATACTTAAGCAGCCTTTCGTCATCGACTACAAACCGGGCGCAGGTGCTTCAGTCGCGGCAGATCTAACAGCCAAAGCACCAGCCGACGGCTACACACTACACATTACAGACTCGGGGCCAATGACGATCTTGCCGCATATGCGAAAGCTCGGTTATGACCCCCTCAAGAGCTTTACGCCAATTTCCATGGTAGGTGGTGGCGGTGTGGTGGTTGTCGTTCTGCCCACTTCGAAGGCAACTGACATCAAGACGCTGGTGGAGTTAGCGAAAAAAGATCCAAAGAACTGGAGCTATGGCACGTCAGGCGTTGGTGGCGTTGGTCACCTCGCGGGTGAACAATTCAAAGCGGCTGCGAAGTTAGACATTGCGCACATCCCGTATAAGGGCGGCAATCCCGCTCTCGCTGAATTGCTTGGTGGGCATGTACCAGTCTTGTTCTCTTCTCTAGGTGCTGCAGCGACCCAGATTCAGTCGGGCAAACTGCGTGCACTTGCCGACACCTCTAGCAAGCGTAGCTCCATGTTTCCGAATGTCCCAACAATGGCTGAATCAGGCTTCCCCGGTTTTGACGCAACTATTTGGTTCGGTATTGTCGGACCAGCCGGACTCCCGAAGGAAGTGATGGATAAGCTTGTGCCTGCGCTTGCCTCTATCATGAAAGATCCTGAAGTCATTGCTGCGATTAAACGTGAAGGCTATGAGCCCATGCCCTTTACGCCGCAACAAACCGCAGACCGCATCAAGTCTGACTTTGCACTTTGGGGCAAAACAGTAACGGCCTCCAACATCAAAGCGGATTAAACATGGCATTACCCTCAACACTGCTAACCGATCTCCCAGAGCAGATTCCACTTGATCAGGAACGCCCGTTTCAGACAACAAGAATCCGCAGCCCGATCGCAGGCCCCAAGCTCATTGTCACGGCTGCTGTCCATGGCAATGAGACATGCGGAACCTTTGCAATCGAGAGGTTGATCAAGCAGTTTGAGTCAGGTGAGCTAAAGTTGCTAAAAGGATTCGTGACCTTTGTACCGGTCACGAATCCCAAGGCTTACCGACTAAAGAGACGTGCGGGCGACCGGAACTTGAATCGCCGTTTAATGCCGACTGCGTCACCGGTGCAATATGAGGATCACATCGCCAACTGGCTCTGCCCATTGCTAGCAGAGCACGATGGTCTATTAGATCTCCACTCCTTTCAGAGCGGCGATACGGCCTTCGCACTCTTTGGTCCGTCAAACAACAGCCAAGCGCTAGAGCCTTTTTCGCATGCAGAGATCGAAGAAGAGCTCATTACGCGGCTCGGTTGTAAGCGGTTTGTGTATGGCTGGCTGAGCACCTATGCCAAAGGAATCGAGCGGCGCGCTTCAGAAGTCAAAGCGGGACGCTTCAATGCCAAGGATGTAGATGTCGATACGCGTTACGGAATCGGTACCACCGAATACATGCGCTCTGCGGGGGGATGGTCAATCACCCTGGAGTGCAGCCAGCACGATGATGCAGCTGGACGCGAGGTGGCCTACCAGGCAATTGTAAATACCCTGACCTATCTCGGCATGCTCGCGGGAGCACCGCCCGCTGCAGCAAAAGAGTTTGAAGTGCTCGGTCTTTATGACGTATTTGATCGCTTTGATATGAACGATCAGTTTGCCAAACCCTGGAAGAGCTTTGACTCCATCAAACAGGGCGAATGCATCGGTACCCGAGCCGATGGCACGCAAATTATTGCAGAACGCGATTGCTTTGTTGTGTTTCCGAATATGAAATCGCAGCCCGGACAAGAATGGTTCTACCTTGCTCACGCAGGGGGACGTTTAGGGCGCTGAGGGTTAATAGGCACTCACGTTTTTTGCGATAAAGTAAACCGCAGTTACTAACGCTGACGCACCGCCAAGCAGCTTCCACGTCATTCCGTGGAGCTCTTTGTGGAGTTCTTT
>CAMCWG010000051.1 GCA_945882005.1 Bordetella parapertussis | reverse complement strand
AGCGCAGGCTCAAGCGATGCTCGGCGAAGCAGAACCTGCAGCAGCCGGCCTTGGATACAAAGCTGCAGCGACTGCAGTCGACAAAGCGAAGTTCCCAAAATACGCCGCTGGTCAGCTTTGCTCGAACTGCCAGTTGTATGTCGCCAAAGGCCCTGACAACGGCACCTGTGCAATCTTCCCAGGCAAATTGGTTGCAGGCCCCGGTTGGTGTAATGCCTGGGTCAAAAAAGCCTAATCCCTCGGAGAAAACATTGAACAAGCACCTCGCAGTTCTTGGTCTTTGTTTTGGCATCGCTGGCCTCGCGCCAGCGATGGCTCAACAACCACCCAAAGCATCCACGACGACTGAACAGTACGTCTCCTACTGCAACAACAAGACCGACATCGCCGCACAAAACTTTTGCCACGGCTTTGGTCAGGGCGTATACGAAACATATATCGCCAGCCGTCACCCAAAAAATGCACCTAACTTTATTTGTCTTGAACCGAAAGGCAATACTCGGCAGCAATACATTGACGGTTTTGTAAAGTGGACTGCTGCGAACGCGCGTTTCAATCAGATGTCAGCGGCAGACACCATTTTGCGATACCTCGGCGAAACGTATCCTTGCAAGCGCGGCTAAGTCTCCGGGCTCACGCACTGCTCAGGCCGTCATTTAACGCTTTGGAATACTCATTATGAAGAAAACTCTCCTCGCTTTGCCAGTATGCGCAGCCTTAGTGCTGACAGGCTGCTCTGGCATGAACACCACACAACAGCGCACTCTGTCCGGAGGCGCCATCGGCGCAGCAGCGGGCACTGGAATTGCTCTGCTGGCTGACGGCAACCCTGTTTGGGGCCTCATCGGCGGCGCAGCGGTAGGCGCCCTAGGCGGTTACTTGTACGACAAGCACGAAGCAAATAAGCAGTAATAACGTAACGCCCAAGGCTCTCTTTGGTGTAATGGTAAAAAAGCCCCGAATTCGAGGCTTTTTTATTATGCGTGCTTTTTACGAGGCGCCTGAGTTTTCCAACGGCGATGCACCCACCACCATTGCTCGGGATGCCTGACAATCAATAGCTCGAGCGCCTGGTTATAGGCTCTAGTGTTGCGTTGAATTTCTGCGCCAACGTCCTCATCAAGGATCGCTGGCAACGCAGGCAAGAACTCTAGGATGTGGGTGCCGTCAGGCTCACGCCAAGAACAAGCTGGTATCACCGGCGCACCTGTCGCAAGCGCGATCACCGCCATGCTCTTGTAGGTTCCAGCCGTATGGCCAAAGAACTCCACTGGAATACCCTCGGGGCGTCTTGCATACTGATCAAAGGGAAACACTACCGCATCTCCACCTTCGATCGTCTGCACAATTTCTTCAAGAGACCCACGACGTCCCACTACACCAAAGCCCGCCTCGTTAAAACGACGCGTCAACATATCGCTTAGCCAACGCGGCTTAATGGGACGGCGTAAAAAATGAATGCGCCCTTTGACTTGCGGGAAATGCTCAATGCCCGCAACAGTCGAGACTTCAAAATTTCCAAAGTGTCCGGTCAAGATCAATAAGCCCTTACCAGCCTCGAACGCTGCAATCATGCCCGGCACGCCGAGCACACGCACCATGTTCTTTTTTTGCTCGGCCGAGAGGAACCGGAACTTCACAAGTTCGGTCAATAAGGACCAAAGATGCCCATAGTGCGCTTGCGCAAGAAGCTCTATCTGGGCTGAATCAACTTTGCCGCCGTAGACACGTGCGAGATTCTCAAGGATGACACGGCGACGGTATGGCAACCAGCGGTAAATAAATTTACCCGCCCACGTAGGCACAATGACTTTGGGAACTCTCAGCGCAACCGCTGTTGCAGTTGTTGCCGAATGGGTCAACGATATTTTTATTTCAGCGACAAGGTGTCTGCCCAGAACAATTTCTGCGTTAGGCGTTACTTCAATATGTGGTGCGCCATACTCGTCACGCCGCACCGAGAAATCCATCGCCGTGATGGTGTTGAGTGCAGTCTCAGCCGAGAACAGCTTCAGGCAAGCCTCTTTCGCAGCAAATCTGGCTGCTAAGCTTGCGGCGCGACCCGGCCCATCGCCCGCATCGGCGATTTCGGTTGCAGAAAATAATTTGTCGAGCTCACCAGGCATCGCCTCAATGAGACGAGCAATCCGCTCGATCTCAACGGTGTCGACTGCACAACCGTCAGGGAGGCGTTGTTCAGGCTCGGACACTAAAATCGCCGGTGCTTCGGTTAACGCGCTGCACGCAGCAACACAGCAGCATTTGTGCCCGCGAAGCCACGACAAAGCACTAAGACGACGTCGCTACGCGTCTCACGATTTTGCTTGCTGATATTCAGACCTGCGCACGAAGGTGCGAGCTGGTCTAGAGTCGCCACGCCTGGCACCACGCCACGTCTGGCCGCCTCAAGACCAATTGCAACATCCACCAGACCGGACGAAGCGAACAAGTGACCAATCGACCATTTATTCGCGGTCACAGGCGGCATGTCTTGACCAAAAACACGTACTAATGCTGCGGCTTCGGAGGCATCCGACTGTTCAGTGCCATTTCCATGCGCAACAATCATGCCCACATCCGACGGCTTGAGCCCCGCATCCATCAACGCAAGTTCTATCGCGCGACTTAAGCCGTCACCATCGTCACGAATACAAAAAATTCCCTCACCCTCAGAGGCGTCTCCGCCCCCAAGGTACTCACCCAGAATAGTCGCACCGCGCTCTTGTGCGCTGACCTCGGTTTCAAGCACAAGCGCTGCGGCACCTTCGCCCAACACACAACCATCATGTCGTGTATCGAACGGACGCAAAATATCTTTGGAAACCAATCCAACATGATCAAGGTACAGCAAGGTCTGGGGCTCAATCGGTGCGTCGTGCGCGATTGCCACGACCCGCTGCGCATCACCCTCTCGCAATGCCCACGCACTCTCAATGATAGACAGGATTCCGCTTGTAGTGTGGTTCGTGATGCAGCCGTTCGGGCCTTTCAACTGATTACGGATGCTGACGTGACACAGTACGTTATTTGGTAGTGAGCGCAACAACCACATCGGATTGACTGTGTTAGACAACTCTTTACCAAAGGTCGCGAGGCTATCTCCACTTTCTGCCATCAGAGGGAAAAAGTCATAACTCACCTCAAACGCACCGCCACCTGAGCCGACATAACAGCCCGTCTGATCCGCGTACTCTGCAGCAGTCGCCTCATCAAGCGTTCCAGTGTGCGCAGGCAAACCTGCCTGTTCAATCGCTTGCGTACCAGCATAAATACCGAATACGTCCGAGCGACGCACAAGCTTGAGTAGCTTGCGATCTCCGAGAAGCTTCCCGCCGTTGTAGTCGGGCACTTCCGCGGCTTGGCTGTTCGGCCATTTTTCAGTATCCCAGCCTGCGATAGGTGCAACCATCGAACGGCCAGCTGTTAGCGTATCAACGATGGCGGCGGGATCCAAGCCTGCGCCGCAAATCGCGCTATTTCCGGTGATTACGATTCGACTCATTTCAATTACCGACCTGCAGCGATTAACGCCGCGGTGTCTTCGGGATTACGGAAAGCAAGACAACTGTTGCTGCCGCCAAATCCAAGAGAATTCGAGAGCGCCATACCAATCCGCACGGAGCGCGGCGCATCACGCACAATATTGACATCGCAGTCTGGATCGAGCTGTTGCAAATTGGCGTTAGGTGGCATCAAACCATCGCGAATCGCCAGCGCACAAATTCCGGCCTCCACAGCCCCTGCTGCAGCAATCAAATGTCCCATCACACTCTTCGTTGAGCTGACGCCAACTTCTTTTGCACGCCCTTCAAACACTACATTGACGGCCGCGCACTCGCTACGATCATTCATCGGCGTCGAAGTGCCATGTGCGTTCAAGTAATCAATGTCCGCTTGTTCAGCACCCGCGTCGGCAATCGCACGACGCATCGCCTGAATGGGCCCATCGCCAGAGGGATGCGAATCTGTGATTCGGTATGAAGACAGCGAGTTGCCGTCGCCCGCGAGCTCGGCGTAGATGGTTGCACCGCGTTGAACCGCACTATTCCACTCTTCAAGCACGAGAAATCCCGCGCCCTCTCCGAGCAAAAATCCATTGCGCGTCAAATCAAAGGGACGGCTCGCACGCTCGGGATTATCGTTATCGGGCGAAACAGCCGACAACAAACAAAAGCCTGACAGACCGACTGGCGAGATCATTGAATCAAAACCACCAGTGAGCACACGATCGGCAACGCCACGGCGAATGAGGCGCAGCGCAGTACCAACCGCTTGTCCGCCTGAGGCACAGGCTGTGTGCACACTGGATGCGTAGCCACGTATCCCGAAACGGCGTAACAACAATGAAATTCCCGCAGTCGACAAACTGCGACTGAAAGCCATCACATCGTTCGCAACGGGCTCTTCCAGAATACCGTTCGCCTGAAAATCACCATCGGGAGCCGCCGCTTTTTGAATCGCGGCAATCTCAGGGTGTGCAATCGTCATCATGCCTGCACCCACCACACAGCCCCAGCGTGCTGCGTCTTGCTGTGTGGGCCGAATCCCTGCATCTGCAATCGCTTGATCGGCTGCGGCCACCGCAAAACGATGTGCACGGCTCGCATACTTAAGGAGCTTACGATCATCGATAGGCGGCAAACTATCAAAGCCCTTCACCTCAGCTGCGATACGCGTCGAAAAACCCGACGCATCAAAGAGGGTGATCGGACCTCCACAGCCCTTGGCCGCTTTGACACGCGCCCAAGTGGATGCCACATCAAGTCCTGCAGGGGTAACGAGCCCAATGCCTGTGATCGCTACGCGACGTCTTGCGGTCATGCGGATTCTCCGGAATCTGGAGCAAAAAACATTTTGGCGCCAGCTATTGTGCGGCCATTTGCTGACGCACCAACTTTAATCAGAATAGGTTCTAAATCGTTCTCGTCCGGTGTTGCTGCTTCTGCGGACAAGACAAGCGACGCGCCGGGCGCTGTAAACGCGCGCACCTTAACGTTCGTGATACGACATACGCACACTGGGCAACCAGCCTGCGCCTGCGCGAGTCGCTGTGCCAGTTGCTGCTGCGCATAGAGCAAGAGCGTTGCGGGATAAACAGGGCGCGAAGGGAAGTGGTCTTCAAAGAACGGCGCTTGGTCTGGTACAACGAGCGTTGCCTCTAGCCGATCCGATCGGTCACTTGGAATGTCAGTTAACGCTGGCTGTGGGACTCCGCCAAAAGCGCCAGGCGCCCGTCCGGTCGTCTTCAGAACTTCGAAATCTGCAGCGAGCGCTTCTGACGCATCAAACTCATGAATGTCGAGCATCGATCCGAGCGTATCCTGCAGCTCAAGAACCAACTGCCCACCAACCAGCGCACGTCCCTTGTATTGAATCGCTTCTGCATCGCAGGACTCAATATCAACAATCAGTTCGAGCGTTTCACCTGGCTTGGGGAGACGGTGCATGCGCGTGTCGCCCGCCAAAGCAGCGACGGGACGATGCGTGAAGCCAACCGCAGACATGCCGACCCAGGCAGCAAGCTGGCCAATCGCCTCAGCGACAAGACTGACCGGGAAATGTGAAACAGTGCTGGGGATGGTGTAGAGACCGCTCACTCGGGCGACCCCGTCAATACTGGTAATGCGGTCGACAAACGAAAATGCAGCGAAGCGACCGTTTGGCGAGGCCTTGACGGCGCTCGCCCTGTCGAGAACCATCAGCCAGCGGCTTGTGATGCACGCTGAGCGCGGATCACTAGCTTGCAAAAGGTTTCTGGTGTGTACAAGCGTGCGATGTGATCAACACGCATTGGAGTTTTGAAACGCGAAGCGTCGATTTCAGAAAGATATTCACGCAAACGGACCAACCCTTTTTCGGTCAGGATGCCGTTTTGCTCAAAGTCAGCCACGGCCATGTCACCGCGAACGTCTTCAATGATCTTGCCACGAGGCACTTTGATTTTGAAGGCGCGCTCAAGGCGAAACACCATATCGAGAAAATCGATCGATTCAGCATCCAGACCTTCAATCAAGGATACGTCGAGTTTGATGTCATCGACATCGCAGCCTAAGGCATCGGCCATCGTTTTTTGGACGGTTGGGAAAACCGCCATGATTTCTTCTTTCGAGATGACTGCTTCAGCCATGATTTACTCCAAATATGTGTCAGCGCGCGTCATTTTAACCCAAGTATCAGGGAAATCCCGCCCTGAAAAGTGCCAATCCAAAGGTAAAAAAGGAGCAATTAGCCCATTTTAAAGCCGCCATCCACGTAGAGTACCTGTCCTGTTACATAACTGGCGAGATCTGACACTAAGAATCCGACAGCATTTGCCACATCTTGGGCCAGTCCGTAGCGCTTGAGGAGGATATTGCGCTTAACCTCGTCTTCCGCCAGCTCACGGACCTGCTGTGACATCTCTGTTTCAATCACACCTGGCGCCACTGCGTTGACCAAGATTTTGCGGGGTGCCAGCTCAACGGCTAACGCGCGCGTCAAAGCATCTACGGCCCCTTTGCTCGCCGCATAATTGGCCTGTCCTCTGCCAGCCTTATTACCGGCAACCGAGGACAAATTCACAATTCGTCCGGACCGTTGAGACATCATGTAGGGGATCACTGGGCGGGTCACATTGAAAACGCCGCCAACGTTAGTGCTGAGGACGTCCGAAATCTCGTCATCCTCCATTGCGGCCATCAAATTGTCTCTCACGATGCCGGCATTGTTCACCAGAATATCAATCCGCTCCCAGCGTTCGGCTACGGCTTCGACTGCGGCGGCACAGGCAGCCGAGTCGCTCACATCGACCTGCATTGCGGTAGCTTGGCCCCCCGAGGCATGCACACACGCGACAACCTCATCGGCCGCTGCTTGGTTGCCGCGGTAAAAGAAAGTCACGTTGGCGCCCTGACCTGCCAACAGCTCGACAATGGCGCGACCAATGCCACGCGAACCGCCTGTGACGATCGCAACCTTGCCCGAAAGTCCTGATTCAAATGCCATCGTGATCAACCCGAAATCGCAAAGCCGCCATCCACCACGAGGGTATGGCCATTAACCCAAGCAGCCTCGGGCAAACACAACAGATAGACCGCATCGGCAACGTTAGTTGGCAACAGGCTCGGGCCAGCCGGTGTACGTGCAGCGAACTCCGACAGCACCTGATCACGGTTTGGAAAGTGGCTTAAAGCATCGGTATCAACGACGCCCGCTGAAACGGTATTAACGCGAATGCCACGGGGGCCCAGCTCTTGGGCAAGCGACCGCACCAGGGACTCTAACGCTGCTTTGGAGGCGCCGATAAACCCATAATGCGGCATCGCACGTTGTGCACCCAGGCTTGACATGGCAATGATGCGCCCGCCATCTTTCATGAGCGGGGCTGCGTGCTGTGCCAGCAGATTGACTGCAAACGCGTTGGTTTCAAGGCACCAGCGGAAGTGCTTGAGGGTCATATCCATCGCGGGCTTCAAAACGCCAGAAGCTGCGTTGCTAATCACGATGTCCAAACGTCCAAATTCTTTGGTAATGATCTCAAACATCTCAGCCACGCTGTCAGGCACGCCGACACTGGCTTGCACGGCGATCGCACGGCGACCCATCGCACGCACTTCTGCACAGACCGCTTCAGCCTCATCCGAGCTGTTGTAGTAATTGGCGATGATGTCACAACCGGCCGATGCCAGCTTAAGCGCGCAAGCGCGTCCAATGCCGCGAGCGGCTCCGGTGACTAAGGCAACTTTGCCGGACAGGGGCAGACTCATAATGGGGGATCGCTCCGAAGGAAAGGCAAAGTTTAACCAAGATCAAGCAGAACGAACAATTACCCAGCGGATTCCCACTTCACACATCCTACAGCGTCTTACAATACGGCAAGTGATTATTTATCTATTTTGCGAACACTAAAGGATTCAGCATGTCCAAGCAGCCTCCGATGCCCGCCATTCCCGCCCTCGCCTCACACTGGATTCAAGGCAAGTCTGTCGCCGTCGCCGGCGCGCGCAGTCAGGACGTCTTTAACCCTGCCACGGGCCAGGCCTCGCGCAAAGTGGAACTGGCCTCGACCGAAACAGTTGCCGCTGCCGTTGCCAGCGCCAAGAGCGCCTTCGCGGCCTGGGCTGACACACCGCCCCTGCGTCGGTCGCGGATCATGAATAGCTTTTTAGCTTTGCTCAACGCACGTAAAGACGAGCTCGCCTCCATCATTACGCAGGAGCACGGCAAGGTCTTTACGGATGCGCAGGGCGAAGTCATGCGCGGCATTGATATCGTCGAGTTCGCCTGTGGCATTCCACAACTACTAAAGGGCGATTTCACTGACCAAGTATCGACCGGAATCGATAACTGGACCTTACGTCAGCCGCTAGGCGTAGTCGCGGGCATCACTCCGTTTAACTTCCCCTGCATGGTTCCCTGCTGGATGTTTCCCGTCGCGATTGCTGCCGGTAACTGCTTTATTTTGAAGCCCAGCGAACGCGACCCGTCCGCAGCAATCTTTATGGCGCAACTGCTGAAAGAAGCTGGCCTGCCTGATGGCGTCTTTAACGTCTTGCAGGGTGACAAAGTTGCTGTCGACGGCTTGCTCGAACACCCAGACGTCAAAGCCATCAGCTTTGTCGGCTCAACACCGATTGCCCAATATATCTATCAACGTGGCGCCGATCTTGGCAAACGCGTGCAAGCACTGGGCGGCGCCAAAAACCATATGGTTGTGATGCCCGATGCCGATATCGAACAAGCTGTAGACGGCCTGATTGGCGCAGCCTACGGCTCAGCCGGCGAGCGTTGCATGGCAATCTCAGTGGCAGTCCTGGTGGGCGATGTTGCGGACAAAATCGTACCTTTGCTGGCCGAGCGCGCAAAAACCTTGAAAATCAAGAATGGCCTGGAGCTCGATGCGGAGATGGGTCCAATTGTCACGCGCCAAGCGCTAGAGCGCATCGAAGGCTATATCGATATCGGCGCGAAAGAAGGTGCGAAGCTAGTCGTCGATGGCCGTGGCCTAAAAGTGCCAGGGCACGAGCAAGGCTTTTTTACCGGCGGCTCTCTGTTTGATCATGTGACCCCCGAGATGCGCATCTACAAAGAAGAAATCTTTGGACCAGTCCTATCATGCGTGCGCGTCAAAGATTTCGCTCAAGCTGTCGACCTCATCAACGCGCATGAGTTCGGTAATGGTGTGTCCTGCTACACCCGCGACGGTAACGTCGCACGTGAGTTCGGACGTCGCATTCAAGTAGGTATGGTCGGCATCAACGTACCGATTCCTGTACCCATGGCATGGCACGGCTTTGGTGGCTGGAAAAAGAGTTTGTTTGGCGATATGCATGCCTATGGTGAAGAAGGCGTGCGCTTCTACACAAAACAAAAATCGATTATGCAACGCTGGCCAGAAACAATCGGCAAAGGTGCCGAGTTCGTCATGCCAACCTCAAAATAAGTGTCGAGTCACGCATGTCAAAAAGGGCCGTGTGTTTACTGAGTGGCGGATTAGATTCAACCACATCACTCGCGATTGCTCAGGACGAAGGCTTTGAAGTTTTCGCTTTGAGCTTTCGCTATGGGCAACGTCATTCGATTGAGCTTGAGAAAGCAACTGCCTTTGCAAAACTGCGTGGCGTCGCACGTCATGTCATCTTAGACATCGATTTACGCAGCTTTGGTGGATCAGCACTCACAGCCGATATTCCCGTACCTAAGGGACATACGGTTGAAGACATTTCGACCGGCATACCGATCACATACGTGCCGGCCCGCAACACAATCTTTTTGAGCTTCGCGTTAGGCTGGGCTGAAGTACTCGGTGCGCAAGACATCTTTGTAGGCGTCAACGCCATGGATTACAGCGGCTACCCAGATTGCCGCCCTGAGTACATTGCCGCCTTTGAACATCTCGGAAATTTAGCGACGCAAGCTGGGGTAGAGGGCCATCAGCGCCTCAAGATTCGTGCACCACTCGTCAAAATGACCAAAGCGGACATCATTCGCAAAGGCATGGAGCTAGGCGTTGATTTCGCAGAGACCACGAGCTGCTACGACCCTGCACCGAATGGCGCGCCATGCAAACAATGTGATTCGTGTCTGCTGCGGGCAAAGGGCTTCAGTGAAGTTGGCATCGCAGACCCTCTGGATGCCAAGTTCAAGTAATTAAGCTTGCCGCCTTACACAGTGGCAAATTTATCTACTGGAATGCCAGCGAGAAGCCTGGGACGTACGTCACCAACATCAGCACCACGAGCATGACGCCAACGAACGGCCAGATCTTACTGGCCACATCGCTGAGCTTGAGCCCACTGATAGCCATGCCGACAAACAAGCAATAACCAATCGGTGGCGCCGCCATACCAATTGCAACGTTCGTGACAATGATCGTACCGAAGTGAATCGGATCAATCTGAAAGCTGTTAGCGATTGCGATCAGCAAAGGCCCCAAAACCACCATAATGGCGATCTCATCCATCACGGCAGCGAGCAAGAAGAAAGCAATGTTCAGGACAAGTAGCATCAGCCACTTCTCTTGGATATTTGCCGACAGCCATGTTGCGAGCTTGGGCGCGAGCTGCTCTTGTGCAACAAGAATCCCGAACCCAGTCGAAAACATGATGATCGCCATGACGATCGAAGTGATTTTCAAGGACCGCCAAACGATAGGTCCAATATCTGCAATTTTCAGTCGCTTCTCAATGAACATGCCAACGAGAATCGCATACACGCAGCTTACGACCGCAGCCTCAGTTGGGGTGAATACCCCACCGTAAATTCCTCCGAGGACGATCGCTGGTGCAAGGAGAGCCCAGATACCATCACGCAGGGCAAGACGAATTTCGGCGAAGGACGCGCGCGCCTGCACAGGAATGTTATTGCGCCGCGCATAAAGCCAACATACTGCGGAGAGGCCCAGCGCCATGATGAGTCCAGGCACAATCCCGGCACTAAACAGTCGCGAAATAGATTGCTCGGCAATCACACCCCAAATCACAAACGCAATCGAAGGGGGGATTAGCGGAGCTAGGATTCCCGCGCTCACCGCCAGCGCGGTAGCAAACCCTTTGTCATAGCCCCGAGCAGCCATCGCGGGAATCATAATTGCACCGATCGCGGCAGTCGTTGCGGGTGCGGACCCAGAAATTGCAGCAAACACGGTTGCGGCGACAACAGTGACGTGTCCGAGGCCACCGGTGAGATGGCGCACAAATACATCTGCCACCTTGACCAATCTGGCTGACAAACCGCCCGCAGTCATCAACTCACCAGCAAGCATAAAGAATGGGATCGCAAGCAGAGAAAATGACTGGGTGCCGGCCACCATACTTTGTGGCATGAGCATCGGTTCAATGCCGGACACAACGAGTGATAGCGCAACGACGATACCAATACCGAACGCAAAGGGCACGCCCATTAGCATCAACACGCCAAAACCAGCCGACAATAACCAAGCGGTGCTACTCATTTAACGACTCCGCGTGCGGCAATAAACGCTCAAAAGAAAACAAAGCTAACAAAGCACCAAAGGCTGGTGCGAGCGCGTACAGCAACTCTATCGGAAAACCAATCGCTGCTGACGTTGCGCCGCGCGTCTCCACCATGTAATCCCAGCCGTAATATGCAAGGAACAGCCCAAGCCCGCAGAGCATCAAAGCAATCAGGCGCTCAAGCACCCACTGCAGCGCGGAGGGTAAAACGTTCAAAAGCAAGTCCATACGCGCGTGCGTCATATGACGCACGCCGATGGCTGTCGCAATCACCACAACCCATCCAAAGCCAAGAAGCGCTAACTCCTCACTCCAGGACAGAGAAACGCCAAACACATAGCGCAAGAAAACCTGCGCCGCCAAAGCCAAAAGCATGAGCAGCACGATAACGACTGCTGCGTACTTAAGAACCTTCTCGACAACATCACAAAAGCGGCGCATACAGATAGCCTTATTTATTTAACTGCGTCGAGCGCTTGATTCACCAGCGAATCACCGACAGTCTTTCTAGCTTTGTCGTAGATAGGCTGTACGGACTGACGGAAAGCAGCAACATCACCAACGCTGTTAACAGTCATACCTTTCTTTTGCAGACCGGCTAACAAGTCCTTGACATTGTTACCAGCGGCTTTACGCTGTGCTGCGGTTGCCACTTTACCGGCTTCGATAACAGCGGCTCGTTGCTCAGGTGTCAGCTTATCCATCGTACGCTTCGAAATAATCAGTTCGATCGCCGAGTACGTGTGATTGGTCAGTGACAAGAACTTCGTGACCTCATACATTTTGCTGCTATCGATCACAGCGATCGGGATTTCAAGACCGTCGATCGTACCTTGCTGAACGGCAGTAAAGGTTTCGCCCCAAGCCATTGGCACTGCAGCACCACCGAGTGAGGTAAACATATCGATGAACAGTGGGTTCTGCATCACGCGATACTTCACACCTTTAACATCAGCCGGCATTGACACGGGCTTCTTGTTGTTAATCATCTGGCGGAAGCCGCCTTCCATGTAACCAAGAACAATAATGTTCTTTTTAGCTAACATGGCAGACAACTCAGCGCCAATCTTTCCGTCCAATGCTTTTTGAGCCTGGGCTTCGTTGGAGTACAGGAATGGTAGGTCATTGATCTGGAATGCAGGCTCAATCTGAGCAATCACGGCGTTTGTAATGATCGCAGCGTCAACGGTACCGAAACGTACGCCTTCCATGACTTGCTTTTCTTCACCGAGCTGGCGGTTTGGGTACATCTGAACTTGAATAGAACCTTTCGACAGTTTTTCAACGGCTTCTTTAAAAGCACGCGCACCAACCGAATAAGGGTCCGTAGGACTATCAGCGGTAGTCCAGCCCATCTTTAACACTGTCTGGGCACTTGCAATCGAAGGCATAGAAAATGCGCATACAGCCGAAACCAAGGCCGAGAGCGCGAGCATGTTGCGTCGTTTCATTGGGAAGTCTCCTTTATGGGTAAAAACGATAAAGCACTAACGTATTAAGCAATAAATGGTATTACGCAATAAATGTAGGGAAGTCGTAGAGCAGTTCAGGGTTACGGACAGTATCTGTTGACGCAGCTCTTCAGTGGGCAACCAGTCATACACAGCATCAGCAATA
>CAMCWG010000050.1 GCA_945882005.1 Bordetella parapertussis | reverse complement strand
TGACGCCGCACAATCCAGGCCCAAGGCAATTTGCGTGCCCGGCTCGTAACCCGCGCTTTCAATCGCGCGCAAAATCAGTTGAATTGCTGCTTCATGATTAGGAACGTTGGGCGCAAAGCCACCCTCGTCACCCACAGCAGTCGACATGCCTTGATCGTTAATAATTTTCTTGAGTGCATGGAAGGTTTCAGCCCCCATGCGCAAGGCTTCGCGGAAACTGGTCGCACCAATCGGTAAGATCATCAGCTCTTGCATGTCGAGGGTATTGTTAGCGTGTGCGCCACCGTTGATGACGTTCATCATTGGCACAGGCATACTCATCGGGCCACTACCGCCAAAATAGCGATACAACGACAAACCTGACTCGTCCGCCGCAGCACGGGCAACGGCCATACTGGCCGCCAAGATGGCATTGGCACCCAAGCGGGACTTGCCTTCCGTACCATCCAACTCGATCAAGGTGCGGTCAAGAAAGGTTTGCTCCTGGGCATCTAAGCCCATCAGCGCCTCAGACACCTCAGTGTTGAGGTTTTCAACCGCGCGCAATACACCCTTCCCGAGATAGCGCGACTTATCACCGTCACGCAACTCAATCGCCTCACGACTGCCTGTCGAAGCGCCTGACGGCACTGCCGCACGTCCCATGGCACCCGACTCAAGCAGCACATCGCACTCAACAGTTGGATTGCCGCGCGAATCAAGGATTTCACGACCGATGATGTCTACGATTGCACTCATTTCTCTAGTTCCTGAAAGATAAAAGTATTAAGCAGTTATTTCAAAATAATCGTCGGGCCAGACCTAGGTGAACTGGGTTTCTAAAAACCCATTACGTTTCACAACACGGTCGATATCCAGCAAGGTCTCGAGCAGCGCTTTCATTTTCCCTAGGGGAACGGCATTCGGGCCATCGGACATTGCTTTCGCAGGATCAGGGTGTGTTTCCATAAACAAACCACTCACACCCGCAGCCACTGCAGCCCGGGCTAACACAGGTACAAACTCTCTCTGTCCGCCGGACGACGTACCTTGCCCACCTGGCAACTGAACTGAATGCGTCGCATCAAACACGACAGGACACTGCGTCTCACGCATGATGGCCAAGGAGCGCATATCAGAAACAAGATTGTTGTAACCGAACGAAACTCCGCGTTCGCACACCATGATGTCCTCAGGGACTCCGGCTGCTCGCGCAGCGTGTCGCGCCTTGTTGACCACTTGCAGCATATCGTGAGGGGCAAGAAACTGTCCCTTTTTGATGTTGACGGGCTTGCCACTCGCGGCACAGGCCTCGATGAAATCAGTTTGTCTGCACAAGAAAGCAGGCGTCTGCAAGACATCTACGACCGCTGCCACAGCAGTCACTTGATCCTTATCGTGTACGTCGGTCAGAACCGGAACCTTTAAACTTGCGCGGACATCGGCCAAGATCTGCAAACCCTCCTCCATCCCAGGGCCACGATAAGACGTACCCGAACTACGGTTAGCCTTGTCGAAAGAACTTTTATAGATAAACGAGATCCCGAGGGCGGAGGTCATCTCGAGCAGCTGGCCCGCCGTATCGAACGCCATTTGGCGAGACTCAATGACACAGGGACCCGCGATCAGAAAGAAAGGCTTCTCTAGACCGATTTCAAATCCGCACAGCTTCATCAGGACCCTTTGCGTTGTGTCTGATGCGCCAGGGCCGCCTGAATGTAGCTCGTGAATAGCGGATGACCGTCGCGCGGTGTTGAGGTGAACTCTGGGTGAAACTGCACACCCACAAACCACGGATGATTTGGAAGTTCCATCATTTCTGGTAGATTTTCGGTGGGAGTGAGGGAACTGATAACTAGGCCGGCTTCTTCTAAGCGCGGCACGTAGATATTATTGACCTCATAACGATGACGGTGACGCTCATTGACCTGCGCGCCATAGATCTTGCTCGCTAACGTGCCGGGTTTAATCGGACATTTTTGTGAGCCCTTGCGCATGGTGCCACCCAGATCGGATTGCTCGTCACGCTTTTCAATCCGACCCTCTCGGTCAAGCCACTCGGTGATCAGTGCAACAACTGGATGAGGCGACAATGGATCGAACTCGGTACTATTGGCATCAGTCAAACCTGCTACATGGCGGGCAAACTCAATCACAGCCAACTGCATGCCCAGACAGATGCCCAGGTACGGCACGTTGTACTCGCGCGCATAACGAATCGCAGCAATCTTGCCCTCTGTACCACGCTTACCGAACCCACCCGGCACCAGGATCGCATCAAAGGGCTTGAGCACACTCACGCCATGCTGCTCAATATTTTCTGAATCGATGTACTCAACATTGACACGCGACTTGGTGTGAATACCAGCGTGTATCAAGGCCTCAGTCAAAGACTTGTAGGACTCGGTCAGGTCAACGTACTTACCCACCATTGCGATACGTACTTCGCGTTCTGGATGCTCAAGTGAATACACCAGCTTGTCCCACATCGACAGATCTGCCGCAGGCGGGTTTAAATTGAGCGCCTCGCACACAAGATTGTCCAGCCCCTGCTTGTGCAGCATCGAAGGGATCTTATAAATCGAATCTGCATCCCAAACTGAAATCACCGCATCCAGTGGCACGTTTGAGAACAACGAGATCTTGGCGCGCTCTTCGTCGGGGATCGGACGGTCAGCGCGGCACAGCAAGGCATTAGGGATGATGCCGATTTCACGCAGTTTTTGTACAGAGTGCTGAGTAGGCTTAGTCTTGAGTTCACCAGCCGATGCAATAAAGGGCACCAAGGTCAAGTGGATAAAAGCAGCATTGTTGCGACCGAGTCGCAAGCTCATCTGACGCGCGGCCTCGAGGAACGGCAGCGACTCAATGTCACCGACGGTTCCACCGATCTCAACGATCGCGACATCGGTTGCACCGTCCCACGACTGCTCAGCGCCACGCGCAATGAAGTCTTGAATTTCGTTGGTGATGTGAGGGATGACCTGAACAGTCTTACCTAAATAATCACCGCGCCGCTCTTTACGCAGAACCGATTCGTAAATCTGGCCTGTTGTGAAGTTATTGACCTTGCGCATTTTGGACGAAATGAATCGCTCATAATGGCCCAGGTCTAGATCAGTTTCAGCACCGTCTTCGGTGACAAACACTTCGCCATGCTGAAACGGGCTCATGGTGCCCGGATCGACGTTAATGTAGGGATCAAGTTTGAGCAGGGTTACCTGCAGGCCACGCGATTCGAGGATGGCGGCCAAAGACGCGGCGGCAATGCCCTTGCCTAACGAGGACACCACACCACCTGTGACAAATACGAATTTGGTCATGTGATCAACGCCCTGTTTAATGGGGCGCATGCGGGAAAGTTGGATTATACCCGCCCAAAGGCTTTGTGCGTTGCAACAACCATTCTAAGGCAGCGCCGCTCACTTTCGACGCGAGCCGGCGTTGGACTTCCGCGTGATAAGCATCAAGCCACGCCACTTCGTCAGGGCGCATTTGCGCTACATCGATGCAGCGAGTGTCAATTGGGCATAGTGTGAGGGTTTCAAACTGCAGAAACTCGCCAAATTCGGACGTTCCAGCCACCTGATTGCAAACGAGGTTCTCAATGCGAATCCCCCAGCGGCCTGGGCGATACAGACCAGGCTCATTGGAGGTAATCATGCCGGGCTGCATGGCGGTGTGCGGCGCAGGTGCGGCGCGATAAGAAATCACTTGAGGCCCTTCGTGGACGTTCAAGTAGTAACCCACTCCGTGCCCCGTTCCGTGACCGTATTCAACTAGGCGCTCCCAAAGCGGTGCACGCGCCACGGCATCCAACATTGGCGACGCCACCCCTCTCGGGAAACGGAGCCTCGACAAGGCGATCATTGCCTGCAGCACAGCGGTGTAGTCCGCTTTTTGTTCTGCATTGACCTGACCGATCGGAACAACCCGGGTGATATCCGTTGTCCCGCCTAAATACTGACCACCCGAGTCAATGAGCAACAACCCATTTCCTTGAATGCGCGCATAGGACTGTGGAGTCGCACGGTAATGTGGCATCGCGCCATTGGCATTGAAAGCAGCGATCGTGCCAAAACTGCGCGATATAAAGCCTGGTTGCTGTGCCCTTAAATCGGTTAAGCGCTCATCCACCATGAGTTCATTAAGTTCAGTGTCCTCAGCATGAGCAATTGCTTGCTCGAGCCACGCAAAAAATGCACATAACGCAGCGCCATCTTGCTCCATTACGCGACGCACATGGCCTAGCTCATGCTCAGTCTTTTGGGACTTGAAGAACGTGCTTGGATTGATCGCACGCACGGTGTTCGCAACGACTCGATCAATTAACGCGCACGTCGAGCGCGCTGGATCAAACAAGACAGTATCTGTGGGTGGCAATTTTGCCAGCTCACTGCCTGCCGACTCATACGGACGAACCTCAACGCCATCGGCAGCAAGAGTGCGCGCTAAAGTGCAGTCCACTTTTCCGGGCAATACGTACAGCGTCACACCCTCTAAACCGACAAGAACGTGCGCAAGGAAAACCGGATTAAACGAGACGTCGCTGCCGCGCAGATTCAATAGCCAAGCAATATCGTCCAACGTCGATACCAGATGCCACTGCGCATTTTTTTCTTGCATGACGGCACGCACACGGGCAAATTTTTCAGCGCGCGACTGTCCAGCAATGTCGATAGACAAGTCACGAACCGGTGCGCTCGGCAATGCGGGTCGTGTTGACCAACATTGACCGGGAAGATCTTGATCAATCACAAGCTTGATTTGACGGGGCTCAAACGCAGCTAATAACGCCTCACGTGCCAAAAGGCCGAGCGCCCTACCGTCGACGGCAACCACAGCCCCTGCGGGCAGGTGCTCGGCGAGCCACTGCGTGTGCGCCGGATCCGTTGCAACACCAATCTTCATCAGCGTGACGGGCGACCCGACAAGCTCAGCCTCAGCCTGAACCCAATAGCGACTATCAACCCAAAGCCCTGCGAAAGTCTCGGTTACAACCACCGTTCCAACCGAGCCGGTAAAACCCGTAAGCCACGGCCGCAGTTGCCAATAGTCAGGTAAATATTCAGACAAATGCGGATCAGCGGAGGGTATCAGGCAAGCCTGCACATCAGCGGCTTGCATAACGGCTCTTAGGGCCGCAAGGGATTCGATGGGTGTCTGACTCATTTGACTTGCTTAGATAATTTAGCGCGCAGGAACGCGATAATGCCGGGCAAAATTGAAAGAAAGATGATGAAGAGAATCACCAAAGTCAGATTGTCTCGGACAAACGGGAGGTTTCCAAACCAATAGCCCGCAACGGTCAGTGACACCACCCAGATGATGGCGCCTGTCACATTAAAAAATACAAATTTTTTGGGATCGTACCTGGCGAATCCAGCAACGAAAGGAGCCATCGTCCGCGCGAAGGGAATGAAGCGTGCAATGATCACCGTTTGACCGCCATAGCGATCATAAAAGCCCTGTGTATAGGCCAAATGTTGGGGGTTCACTAAACTCGTCCGAGCGATGAGTGCCGCGCCAAACCAGCGGCCCACAGAGTAATTCACAGCATCACCTATGATTGCCGCCGTAGTCAGCAACGCTATCAATAGGTAAATATCCATTTTGCCCATCGCGCAAATCGCACCCGCGACAAACAGCAAAGAGTCTCCGGGCAAAAACGGCATGAACACCAGACCGGTTTCGGAGAAAATAATGACAACTAAAAGGACGTAGATCCAAACACCGTAGGACTCGATGAACTGCAACATTGTTTTATCAATGTGCAGCAGTAAATTAAGCAAACTGGTGAAGAGATCCATATCAGAGTCCTAGGTGTGCGAGTCGTAGAGCAGATTGTAGCGAAACCTCGCTACAGCCCTACGATACGCCACCTAGACTTAGGGACAAATCAAATTGCAGATACGTCGAGTTTGGCAGCGGTCTTAGACTTGATCTCGTCGACGGTGACACCGGGGGCGAGTTCAAGCAACTTCAAACCATTAGGTGTGACTTCCATCACACCGAGATCCGTGATTACCATGTCGATTACGCCAACGCCAGTCAAAGGCAAGGTGCACTTGGGCAATAACTTGAGGTCAACCGTACCGTCTTTTTTATGTGCGACATGCTCCATCAGGACAATCACACGGCCCACGCCAGCAACCAAGTCCATCGCGCCGCCCATGCCCTTGACCATCTTGCCTGGAATCATCCAGTTCGCCAGATCCCCTTGCTCGGAGACTTGCATCGCGCCAAGAATTGCCAGGTTAATTTTTCCACCCCGGATCATTGCGAAAGAATCCGCTGACGAAAAAATTGACGAGCCTGGCAAAGTCGTAACCGTTTGCTTACCGGCGTTGATCAAATCTGGATCAACTTCACTCTCGAGCGGAAACTGACCGATACCGAGCAAGCCGTTTTCGGACTGCAACCATACTTCGATGCCCTTTGGTACGTGGTTCGCAACCATCGTTGGCAAGCCGATACCAAGGTTCACGTAAAAACCGTCTTTGAGTTCGCGTGCTGCACGCGCAGCCATCTCATCACGAGTCCATGCCATGATTTTTCTCCTTAGCTCGCTGCGCGAACGGTACGTTGTTCGATGCGTTTTTCGGGTGTCGCATTGATCACAATGCGATGCACATAGATTCCAGGCAGATGGATGTTTTCGGGCTCAAGTGTGCCGTTCTCAACGATCTTCTCAACCTCAACAACCGTAATCTTGCCGGCCATCGCAACAGGCGGATTGAAGTTACGCGCTGTCTTGCTAAATATTAAGTTGCCGCTACGATCAGCGATATAGGCCTTGACCAGAGAGACCTCAGGCACCAAGGCGCGTTCCATGATGTATTGCTCGCCATCGAATTCGCGGATTTCTTTGCCTTCCGCAACAACGGTACCCACACCCGTTTTCGTAAAAAACGCGGGGATCCCTGCTCCACCCGCACGCAGTCGCTCAGCCAAGGTGCCTTGGGGCGTAAATTCGAGCTCGAGCTCACCCGCCAGATACTGGCGCTCAAACTCTTTGTTTTCACCTACATAGGACGCCACCATGCGACGCACTTGTCGCGTGTGCAACAGCATACCTAGCCCAAAGCCATCAACGCCTGCGTTGTTACTGATACACGTCAGGTCTTTGGTTCCTAGGTCACGCACCGCTTCGATCAATGCTTCGGGAATTCCGCAGAGCCCGAAGCCTCCTACGGCGATGGTTTGACCATCTTTAAGAATCCCGGTGAGCGCCTCTTTGGCGCTTGGATATAGCTTGTTCATGCAAACCGCTCCTTGGTTATCGCTTAAACGAGATTATCGACGATTTATAGACCTTGCCAACGCCTGGAGGATCTCAGGCGGCCAAGGATGAGACTTGCCCGACTCAAAGTCCATTAAAACCATGACCGACTTGCCCTGGGCACACAATTCAAGCTGCTCACCCTGCACAACTGACAGATCAACTGCGTGCTCCATACTAGACCGCCCAATGCTGATCACTCGGTGGCTGACGCGGATGGTGGCAGGGTAGGTAATCGGCTTTTTAAAGTCGCAGGAGCAATGTACGACCACGGGGTTCAGTCGCTCGGATTGGCTAACCCCACCCTCGTAAAACATTCGGATGCGCCCTTCTTCCATATAGCGGAAATAATTAGCATTGTTTAAATGATTGAGGGGGTCTGCGTCAGCCCAACGCATGGGCACATCTAAATCAAAGATATCGCCAACGGCGAGGGTCGGTCCATCAGAGACAGCCACAGGATTCTCCGCAAGAAATGCAAAAGGGTTGCTTCGGCTCTTTGCAAGGCCTTGACAGTAAAAAGTCTACTAGCCGTGCAATACAATCGAACGATTGAACATCATACCTTTTAAGCAGGGAGACTCTTATGTCCGCACGTGAATCGATGGAATATGACGTTGTTGTGGTCGGCGGCGGTCCCGCTGGCCTGGCAACCGCCATCAAGCTCAAGCAGCTGGCTGCCGAGCGCGATCATGAAGTTTCAGTGTGCGTACTCGAAAAAGGTAGTGAGATTGGAGCCCACATCCTGTCTGGCGCGATCATGGATCCGATCGCACTGACAGAACTCATCCCAGACTGGAAAGAAAAAGGGGCGCCGCTTGACACCGCAGTCACTGAGGACGAGTTTCTATTTTTATCCCCCACTGGCTCACGTAAAACACCAGAGTGGCTCTTACCCGAGTGCTTTCAGAACCACGGGAACTACATCGTTAGTCTGGGTAACGTAGCGCGTTGGCTCGGCGAACAAGCTGAGGCACTTGGCGTGGAGATCTTCCCTGGCTTTGCCGCAGCAGAAGTCTTGTACGACGACAAAGGCGCGGTACGCGGTGTCGCTACGGGCGACATGGGCGTGGGCCGGGATGGCCAGCCAACGGACCAGTACCAACAAGGCATGGAGCTCCTAGCCAAGTACACCGTGTTTGCAGAGGGCGCGCGCGGGCAGCTAGGCCGCGAACTCATCGCCAAATTCAAGCTTGACGAAGGCCGGGATCCGCAGGCCTACGGCATTGGCATCAAAGAACTATGGGAAATCGATCCAGCTAAGTCTAAACCTGGCCTAGTTGTGCATACAGCAGGTTGGCCACTGGATTCCGATACCTACGGTGGCTCCTTTTTGTATCACCTGAACAACAACCAGGTCGCCGTGGGTATGGTGGTGGGACTTGATTACGCCAACCCCTGGATCTCCCCTTTTGAAGAATTCCAGCGCTACAAAACACACCCAGCGATTCGGGGCACCTTCGAAGGCGGCAAACGACTCGCTTACGGCGCACGAGCCATCACTGCTGGGGGTCTGTTGTCACTTCCTAAACTGATTTTCCCAGGCGGCGCGTTAGTAGGGTGCGAAGCCGGCTTCCTGAATGCCTCTCGCATCAAAGGCAGCCACGCTGCAATCAAGTCAGGCATGATGGTTGCGCAAGCTGCTTTCGATGCACTGGTCGCGGAACGCTGCCACGACGAACTACCCGCCTACCCAGCTGCCTTTGAGTCGTCTTGGCTACACGCTGAATTGAACAAAGCGCGCAACTTCAAACAATGGTTTAAGAAGGGTCGCGCCGTCGGTACCGTCATGACGGGAATCGAGCAATGGTTGCTCAAGGGCAATATGCCCTGGACCATCCATCGCACCAAACGCGATCACGAATGCTTGCAACCGGCTGATCAGTGTCCACGCATTGAGTACCCAAAACCCGATGGTGTGTTGACCTTTGATCGATTGAGCTCGGTATTTATTTCCAATACCAACCATGAAGAAAATCAGCCGATTCATCTGACCCTCAAAGATGCATCGGTGCCGGTCTCAATCAATCTTGCAAAATATGGCGGCCCAGAGTCACGCTACTGCCCCGCAGGCGTGTATGAATACATCAAAGATGATCAGGGAGCTGACAAGCTCCAGATCAACGCGCAGAACTGCGTGCATTGCAAAACATGCGATGTTAAGGACCCCACACAAAATATCGTGTGGGTCGCCCCCCAGGGTGGCGAAGGCCCGGTCTACACCGGCATGTAATCTGGTAGCCACTTTCTACTGCGAGCAAACGCCATGAGCATACGACCACAAGCAGTTCCGACCAAACAAATCGACAATGCGCGCGTGATTGTGACCGAATGGCGCTTCGCGCCGGGTGCCGAAACTGGCTGGCACACCCACGGCCACGATTACGTGGTCGTGCCGATTGCAAACGGCCTGTTGCATTTGGAAACCCCTGAGGGCCTCAAAGAATTTCCGCTCCAGCTCGGACAGTCCTACACGCGTGGAGCGGGTGTGCATCACAACGTCATCAACGCTAGCGCACACGAAGTCGCCTTCATCGAAATCGAAGTGCGTTAAAGCTCTCTGTTACTGCACAAGAGGAAACCTGCCATGCTCGATCCACAAGCCAAAGCCCTGATTGATCTGGTTGCAGAAAAAGGGATTCCTCCGATGCATGCCTCGCCGCCCGTTGAAGCGCGGCAATTTTACCGAGAGCGTCGCTTCTTTAGCCAGCCCGACGCGCCTGAAGTCGCAGAAAGTAAAGACATTCACGTACCGGGACCACTTGGTCCGATCCCTGTACGCGTGATTCGTCCAATCGGCAGCAAAGCCGACGCCATCTTGCCTGCACTGGTGTATTACCACGGTGGTGGCCACGTGATTGGTGATTTAGATACCCACGACACGCTGTGTCGATCCTTGGCGAACTTGGCTCACTGCTCCGTGCTGTCAATCGACTATCGAATGGGGCCAGAGCACGTGATGCCCGCAGCATCAGATGATTGCGTTGCCGCGACCAATTGGATACACAGCCACGCTGCAACCTTAAAGATTGACCCAAAGCGTATCGCCATTGGCGGAGATAGCGCGGGGGGGCACTTAGCAGCGGTGGTGGCCTTAACACTCAAACGAGACAATGGGTTTAAGCCAGTGCTTCAACTCTTGCTGTATCCGGTCACCGACGCTAGCCAAGAGCGCGAATCGATGCGCACAAATGGCGAAGGCTACTTGCTGACGCGCGAAACCATGGCTTACTTTTTCGGGCATTACATGCCTGAACAATGGATGCGTAAAGATTGGCGTGGTTCGCCGATGCTGGCCAAAGACCACAGTGGCCTGCCGCCCGCCATGGTGATCACCGCGGGTTACGATCCGCTGCATGATGAGGGCAGGGACTACGCTGACAAACTATCTGCCGCGGGCGTGCCCACGCAATACATTTGTTTTGCTAGACAAATTCACGGCTTCATCCCAATGGGACGCATCATTGACGAGGCCAATACCGCCGTCAAACTCTGCGCCCAAACCCTAAGGGATCACTTCTAGCCCGCCGCTCGTCGTTTGAGTTCTCAAATAGGCTCTATCCGTAATTTCCACAACGGACATTCGGGCTGAAAGGTGTACCACTCGTTCACCTAAATTGCCAGACTGGCGGGCTAGGTGCATTCTTTGTTTCGCAAAACATCACGTCAACCAGTGTGTGGTCGGCATACAAAAATGGACACCCGACTAACGTCCCATTGGATTACAATCAATTTTGCAAACAGTTGTCGAACTGCCTGAGTTTATTAGGCGTGCCACAAAAATTTTGTCAGTAACGGACCGAGAAGAGGTCATCGCATATCTTTCAGGGAACCCTCTTTCTGGGGTATTAATTCAGGAGACCGGCGGGCTTCGAAAACTCAGGTGGTCTAGGGTGGGACATGGCAAGCGATCCGGAGCCCGAATTGTCTATTACTTTCACAACGAGAGCATGCCTCTTTACTTGTTAACTGTATTTGCAAAAGGCGAGCGAGAGAATATGTCGAAAGATCAGCGAAATCAGCTAGCGAAACTGACGACCGTTTTAGTTCAAACCTGGAAAAGGACACAGCATTGAAAGCAGCCCATCGCAGCATTGAGCGCAGCCTGAAGCAGGCTATCAATCACGCATCGGGAAACACGGCAGGCGCGGTTGTATATCGCCCCCGACCAATTGATGTGAAGGCTTTACGTCAAAAAATTGGAATGACTCAGCTCGAGTTTGCTGCCCGATTCGGCTTTTCCGCCGCGACTCTGCGACACTGGGAGCGCGGTGACCGCGTTCCACACGGCCCCGCACGCGTGCTCCTCAATGTGATTGAGCACAATCCCAAGGCGGTCATTGCCGCCTTGGCAGCGTGATCACTTCTTA
Organism: Bordetella parapertussis; assembly: GCA_945882005.1. GTDB lineage: Bacteria > Pseudomonadota > Gammaproteobacteria > Burkholderiales > Burkholderiaceae_B > Zwartia > Zwartia parapertussis_C. The sequence continues at coordinate 1,588 of CAMCWG010000050.1, read as the reverse complement.
AACGCAACAACCTCTTGACGTTGTTCGCCCAGGCCATCGATCCCTAAGGTCATGACGTCGCCGGCCTTGAGGTAACGTGGTTTGGGTTTGACACCCATGCCCACTCCTGGTGGCGTGCCGGTGGTGATGATGTCGCCTGGCATCAGTGTCATGAACTCACTGACGTAGCTGACAATCGTCTGCACATCAAAAATCATGGTCTCGGTGGTGCCGGTCTGGAAACGCTTACCGTTTACATCCAACCACATACCGAGTTTCTGTGGGTCTTTGATTTCATCTGCCGTCACAAGCCAAGGACCGACAGGGCCGAATGTGTCGCAGCCCTTACCCTTGTCCCAGGTACCGCCACGCTCAATTTGGTATTCACGCTCTGACACATCATTGATCAGGCAATAGCCAGCGACGTGCTTGAGTGCGTCTTTCTTCGTGACGTAACGTGCTTTCTTGCCGATCACCACGCCGAGTTCAACTTCCCAATCAGATTTCTTAGAACCCTTTGGCAACATCACCGGATCATTGGGGCCGTTCAGACTGGTATCAGCCTTGAAGAAAATAATGGGTTCTTTCGGACAAGGCATGCCGGCTTCTGCAGCGTGGTCAGAATAGTTCAGACCGATCGCCAAAAACTTACCGACATCAGCGAGTGGTACACCGTAGCGTGGCTTACCTTTTACCAAGGGCAAGGTGCTCGTCTTGATTTTGGCAAGCTTGGCCAACGCCGCGCTAGACAGCTGTGCCGAAGTGATATCAGGCACGATGCCCGACAGATCACGCAACTTGCCTTCTTTGTCGATCAGGCCGGGTTTTTCTTTACCTTTGGCGCCATAGCGTACGAGTTTCATTGCTTCTCCTTGGATGAAGCGCTGAATTTAACAGCTATCGCGACGTGTAATCAATATGTTGCGCGACCGCCAGAAATATCAAACGCGGCGCCCGTTGAGAAGCTGCACGCATCTGACGATAGCCACATCACCAAATTCGCAATCTCATCGACACTGCCAAAACGATTCATAGGAATCTTGGACAGCATGAAATCAATATGCTGTTGCGTCATCTGATCAAACATGCCGGTGCGCACTGCCGCAGGCGTGATGCAGTTCACTGCAATGCCTGTCAGGGCAAGCTCTTTGCCTAAAGACTTGGTCAAGCCAATCACTGCAGCTTTTGAAGCGCTATACGCCGACGCGTTAGGGTTGCCTTCTTTGCCAGCGACGGAAGCGATATTCACGATGCGCCCTATCCCATGCCCCTGGCCCGCCAGTTTCATAAGAGGGACCACGGCCTGACACGCGAGCAAGGTGCCGCGCACATTGATTGCAAACACACGATCCCACTCGCTCAGCGGGTAGTCGACAACCGTCACATTTGGGCCAGTGATGCCGGCGCTGTTGAGCAATATATCAATATGGGGGCAATAGTTAGTGGAGGAAGCGAGTGCCTGGGCAACAGAGGCCTCGTCAGACACATCAACCTGAACCGTATGCACCGTTGAGCCATGCAGAGCCTGCGCGACCTCAAGCGCCTGGGGGTCGCGATCCCAAATCGAAACGCGTGCACCCGCATTCACATACTGCTGGACACAGGCCTG
>CAMCWG010000049.1 GCA_945882005.1 Bordetella parapertussis | reverse complement strand
GGGAATGCCCGTTCCTGCCGTTTATGCATTGGCGGCTGTGCTCGCAGCGCCAGCACTTATTGCGCTCGACATCCAGACCTTACCCGCACATTTGCTCATAGTCTACTTCGCTGCGGTATCGGCGATTACCCCGCCTGTCGCAGTCGCGGCCTTCGCCGCTGCATCCATTGCACAAGCTAATCCGATGCGAATCGGTTTTCTAGCCTGTCGAATCGCAATTGTTGCCTTCGTCATTCCCTTTGTTTTTATTGTGCAGCCTGCATTGCTGATGATTGGCTCACCGATAGAAATTATTTCCGTCACGCTGTACGCTTTGCTCGGCTGTCTATGCTTAACGGCGACGTTCGAGGGGTATCTGTTTGGTCACTTGGGTCGATTAGAAAAGCTTGTTTTCCTGGGCGTCGCCCTTCTACTTTTCGCACCGCTCGGACACTACAGGCTCCTGCCCTTTGCACTTATGCTCATTTATCTAGTTTGGAAGCGTCGAACATCAGGTCTATGTAGAGAAACTATTGAGTCATCCTGCAGTGATTGAATGGGAACAGGATGCACTTAATGAGACTGTGCGTGATAAGTCACACGATATTGAAATCGAAGATATGGGTTTAATTGTTCAAGACTTGAGGGCGAGTCCGAATGTCAGTTTGTGAGTCAGAATGGTGATTTCCCTTCGACAATTAAATAAGTTCCATTTGCGGTCAGCTGACGCAAGGGCAAAGACAGTCGAAACCACCTTGCTGTTAGCTGTGTTTACCGACTGCAAGCGAGATAATCAACAGCCCAGACATGACTACCAGTCCTAACAGAAACCACGGGATGCGTGTGCGAGAGGCGGCAGGGAGTTCCTCGCGAAAAGTGGTCATCAGCAGGGAACCACCAAGGAACGCGGTAACGATGGCCAGGATGAAGTCATTCGCCGGTGGAAGTAAGTAGGCCGCGCCGAATCCAGCGCCGACTGAAGCTATGCCAATCCACCGCGTCTCATGCGCGAATTGCGCGGGGTGAGCCCGAGCTAGCGCTCTATCGGCAAGTAGCAGGTGACCGGCAAGCACTGCAGTGAATAAGATGGCGTAGCTCCATCCGGTAGTGACCAGCGAGGGAAGCGTGTAGCCGTAGATCGCGCTACCTGAGGCAAATGACGCCATGTGCACGCGAAAGCCTATTTTCGTGGATAAGCGTCCCTCCTCGGTTCGTACGTCTAGGACGAAGAAGATCACCATGCCGATCATTGCTGTCAAAAAAAGCCCGGCTTCGGTGATCGGTGTCGGCGTAAATTTGGTGATATCCAGTTCGCTCAGTGCGCGGCCACCCACTGCTAATTCGGGCATTAGGTGGATGAATAGGTAGGCGATGGCTGCGCCACCACCAACCGATGCCAGAATATCTTGAGTCTTTGATGGCAATGTTGAGACTCTATAGGCGGAGAAATGGGCAGCTGCCAGAGAAATGGCAAGGGCGAGAGCGATTAGCCAGTCGGCTTCAGTCATTGATCCGTAGGCCGCAATTTATCGCAGCTTCTTTTTGAATAATCATGAGAGGATCTTATCAGTACTGCCCAAAAAAAAGGTTCCTTAATTTCTAGTTGCACTTCCAAAACACACAAAACTCCAGCGCGAACACAGGAGTTTCTATGAATTCAGTGGTGGCCCGGGGCGGAATCGACCGGAGCCTAGAATTTTTGGGCTTACTGATAGGACTAGTTTTTATTTCCCTATGGGGTGTTTCACATAGCCCTCACGCGTTTGTGGAAGTTTTGCACCTAGCACAGCACTTGCGACTTGTGTCCGCAGTATCTGGGCCGTACCCCCAGCAATCGTAAACATTCGAGCATCTCGCACGTGGCGTTCAGCAGCAAATTCACGTGAGTAACCACTAGATCCAAAAAGTTGCAATGAATCATTGGTGACTTTAATGGCGGTTTCCGCAGCAATGATCTTCGCTTGGGCGGCTAATTTTAAATCTGGGAAGCTACCCACCGGCACATTAGCAGCGCGATGAAGCATAAGCCGCGCGGCATCAAGAGCGATAGACATATCTGCGATCATCCACTGAAGTCCTTGAAACTCAGCAATCGATCGGCCGAATTGTTTGCGCTCTTTACTGTATTGAACGGCTTCTTCAAAGGCACCAACAGCGATACCAAGCGCCACTGTTCCCGCACCCACTCGTTGCGCGTTGTATGCGTTCATGAGCGCAGCAAAGCCTTTACGTAAATCGCCGAGTGGCTTTAACGCCATCGATTCATGTACCTCAAGGTTGATAAAGTCTACGTAGGTTTCAGGAATGCCGCGCACACCCATTGCAGGTGTTCGTTTAGCGATGACGAGCTCTTTGGGTTCGTTGCCATCACGTACAACGATAAAGCCACCAATGCCTTGTTCAATACCATCTTCGAACACGCGCGCAAAAATCAGGTGTAAGCGCGACACGCCGCCACCAGTAATCCAGTATTTTTGACCATTGATGATGTATCGATCGCCCTTTTTGTCGGCGCGTGTGGTCATTTCACTCGCGGCACTTCCCGCATTGGGTTCAGAGATACAGATCGCCGGTTTATCGCCAGATAATACGCACTCAGCGGCAATCTTCTTTTGTTCTTCGGTGCCATAGGCCATGATGGCACCGATTGCGCCCATGTTGGCCTCAACCGTGATGCGACCCATGGTGGCACAGGCTTTGGCCATCTCTTCGATCACGAGTGTTGTCTCAAGGTAGCCAAGGCCGCGACCGCCGTATTCCTTTGGCACAGTCATTCCCATAAATCCTGCTGCATTGAGCTTGGCAATGTTGTCCCAAGGGTAAGCCTCCGTGGCATCGGTCTGAGCTGCAGTCGGTTTGAAAACTGTTTGTGCTAACTCACGTGCTTGGGCCTGGATGGCGAGTTGTTCGTGCGTCAAAATAGTCATTTTTATTATCTATCAATGGGTTTAATGTTGTCCAAGCCAGTCACGCAAAATCTCTTGTTCGTGCTGGTTGCGAATGGGAGGTGCATGCCTATATCGTACTGGTGTTTCAGAGAGTTTTAAGGGGTTGGCGATCAGGCTCACTTCCCCCGAACCTGCAAGAGGGTGGGGCATCCGTACCTCGGCGCCACGGTGTTGAAGATGCGGGTCATTAAAAACTTGTGTGAGGTTATTGACGGGTCCGCATGGAACACCCACTTTTTCGCAGGCAGCAAGCCAGTAAGCGCGTGATTTCTTTTGAAGGGCCGCAGTGACGATATCTACCACTGCCTGTCGATTCATCACTCGAGAAACGTTAGTCGCGTATTGAGGGTCTTCGGCAATGGCAGCAATGTTGGCAATATGACAGAGTTTTTTAAATTGACTGTCATTGCCTGCAGCGATAATGATTGGGTCATCAGCGGTCGGAAAAACCTGATAAGGCACGATATTTGGGTGCCCATTCCCAAGCCTGACCGGATTCTCTTTGGAATTGAGATAACTCGTGCCGGCATTGATGAGCCATGCCACTTGCGTATCGAGCAGCGATACATCAATTTGTTGGCCTTTTCCTGTTTGGTCTCGGTGTCGCAAGGCTGCCAGGATGCCAACAGTTGCATACATGCCTGTCATGACGTCAGCAATCCCCACGCCCACCTTCATAGGTTGACCTTCCGGTTCGCCAGTCAGGCTCATGATCCCGCCCATGCCTTGAATCAGGAAGTCGTACCCAGCGCGCGTGGCGTAAGGACCTGTCTGTCCAAATCCCGTGATTGAGCAATACACCAACCGGGGAAACCGCTCTTTGATTTGATCATAGGCTAGACCATAGTGACTGAGTCCACCCACTTTGTAGTTTTCAACCAAGATATCGGCATTTTCAAGCAAGCGCATGATGAGATCTTGGCCTTCTGCGCTTGCAATGTCGATTTCGATAGATCGTTTGTTTCTGTTGGCACATAAGTAATAAGCGCTTTCAGACGTGGGCTGGCCGTCAGCATCTTCCACGAATGGAGGACCCCATTTGCGGGTGTCATCTCCTTCGCCAGGCTTTTCAACTTTAACGACATCGGCACCAAGGTCGCCGAGAAGTTGTGCTGCTGAGGGACCTGCAAGGATCCGTGACAGATCCAATACACGTATGCCGCTTAGCGCAGTTGGATGCATTGTCTACTCCATTCATTAGTTTTCTAATATTCTTGTATTTGATATTAGTACTAAAGCGTCATTGCTTGCAAAGAAGGATCGTGGTCATCTGTCCGGTTGTAAGGCTTTGGTTCTGAAAGGCTATCTTTGGTGCTGGGTAGTCTAAGTGACATTGCTCTGGGCTTCTGAACAGGCCCTCAATTCTGAATCTTTTTTGGCTAAAAGTCTGTTTAGATATGTAACAATAGAGTTTGGTGAGTTAGCTTTGCTCGCACCCAAAGGAGGGATGTACATAATGCGTTGGATTGTATTTTTCGAGGACACCCCTGAAATGTTATCTATCAGGAAGCAACGGGAACCCGACCACCTTGCGTATTTGCGAAAACATAGCGATGGGATCCTGTTGGCAGGTGGCTGTAGAGAGGAGCCCGGCCAAGCATATGTTGGTGGCTTGTGGGTTCTTGATGTGCCCAGTAGAGAGCGAGTGGTTGAGCTGATTGAGTCAGATCCGTATTATTCGCCTGATCGTCGAAGCTACAGGATACGTACGTGGGGTAAAGCGTTTAGTGACACACAAGTCATTCTCTAACTTAATTTCTGCACATGATTTTTGTTACTTTATCGCCAAATAGACATTGACCTATGTTCCAAGTAACTTAAATAAAAACGAATCTAAGGACAACAAAATGAGAAAACTGTTTTTGATCGGGCTCGCTTTTGTTAGCGTGCCGGCCTTTGCGCAAATTCAATTACGTCCATGTAATGGAACGGTGACGAGTAGTTGGAATAAATGCGTTGGATCCGTAAATAATCCTAATGGATCAAAATACGTTGGTAGTTTTTCCTCTAGTTATTATTCTGGCCAAGGAACATATACGGCTCCAGATGGCTCGAAGCATGTGGGTGAGTTCATATCCAATAGAAAGAATGGACAAGGGAGCTCATAGTCCATACGTTAGTGCCTTGGCAGTAGCCACTAAGCTCACCCGCTACTGAGCTTCGTCCTTTAACGTAGCTCTAATAGCCAGCGTTTAAATTTAATGTTGGGGAGCGAGATGAAGAGCTATCTCCATCACCACATGCTACCGACAAACCTCACCCGTTACTGAGCTTCCTCCTTTAACGTAGCTCGAATTGGCAGCATTTAAATTTAATGTTGGGCAGCTAGATGAAGAGTTATCTCCATCACCGCAAGCTACCAACAACACGGTCGGTATAAGAAATAAGCCTAGTTTAATTTTGGATTTATTGAACAACTGTTGAACGCATGAGGTCGCCACTTCGCGATCACCGTCGCTGGCTGTCACGCACATTGGCAGAGTTAAAAGTATTTTTTTCTTCACCGGGCTCACCAAAAGTTTTTTAAGAGACGGTCTTAATAATGACATTTCGTATATTATGACATGTTCCAGCTCGATAAAATCCGTCCGCCAAATCCAGTCTGACGACACGTCGACACACAATGACATGATCGTTCCGTGACTAGACGCTATAGGTTTCGTCCGCTCAAAAGGACCTCGCCCACCTGTTGACCATGTGCTCCGGAGTAACCCGTCAGTGACAAGTCTGCAAAAGCAAAAAACCCCAGCGCGAACGCAGGGGTTTTTTCAGTTTCAGATGGTGGCCCGGGGCGGAATCGAACCAAGACCTAGGAGCTCTCATCCTTGTGGAAAATACTCAATATGGACTTCGCCTTGCCGCCCGAAATAGCTCACATGCCTTCCCGTTATCCAAACGATGTATCCAATACAGCCAGCAGTCATTGTTAACTTAAGAAATTCAGGATATCTCACCGCATCACTTTGAGCACCGCGAATAGCTTAAACAACACCATCTTTATTAAATGGGTTTGGAATTTCAATTGAGGGCATCTCCATAGGAATACTGATGGCCTCATTGCTTGACAAATAATATGTGGTTGATTGATTTCGATAATCAGCGAAATATGATTCGACGCCAACCTCAATTAAGCGACCCAATGCTTCTGGGAAGGTTAGAAGACCGGCATGAGATTCACGGGCGCATTTTTCAATAACTTCTTTTGCATTCGGATTCATAAGCAACCTCAAATTGATAGCTTGAATTATCTCGCCTCACAAATGAAAAAACCACCCGAAGGTGGTTTTGGTGTTTCTTGGTGACCCGGGGCGGAATCGACCGGGGCTTGAAGATGTTCAATCCTTCAACCATCTCGGAATATCGCTGCTCTGATGTAAGACCCGCAAAACATCCACATGACTTTGAGTTTCTTTGTATAGAAGCAAAAACGGAAATTTATTCATTGGCCAAGTGTGAATGTTGCGACGACCCACTTCATGACCCAGCCGTAATGATCCAGCTTTTGGAAAAGTCTGTACAAATTTCAAGCATCTGTCTAATTCGATTAGAAAAGCCTCCCCAGCTTGAAAGGCCTGTTGTGCTTGGTAGTGACTGAGAACATCTTTAATATCAAAATCAGCTCCGGGGTTGAGAGCGAGAGACCTTTTAGTCAAAGGTCTTTTTTGGTATGAAAGCTGTGTCTAAGAGTTGCGATGTAACTCTCGACATCAATCTCTTGCGAGGGAGAGGCTTCAGCTTCTTCGATCAGCGCCCGAAGACGATCTCGATCCTGCTCTTTTTGTAAGACATGAAGAACATATTGGTTAGTCGAGACAAAGCCCTGTTGACTTGATGCTGAGTCAACAAAGGACTGTAAGGAATCTGTTAGTTCTAAGCTCATCTTTGGCATACCCCAATGCTAGGCGTTGATATTGAGTTTGGCAATAACTGGGCAGCGGCAGAAACATCCAGTTACAAGCCGACAAAAGCAAAAACCCCAGCGCGAACGCAGGGGTTTTTTCAGTTTCAGATGGTGGCCCGGGGCGGAATCGAACCACCGACACAAGGATTTTCAATCCTCTGCTCTACCGACTGAGCTACCGGGCCATCTGAAGGGCGGAATGATACACCAATTTACCGACGCCCGCTCAGTCTAACTTTGCATTGGTGCGTTTCAGAATCGCACCATAGAAGTCGCGCTCTTCGACAAGCATCTTGCTCACAGCCGCTGGGGACATAATAGTGACGTCCATGGCCTGGGCTTCAATCTTCTTTTGGATAACGCCGTCTTTCTTGATCGCTTCCATTGCTTGATTTATCTTGGCGATGATGGCTGGCGGCGTATTTGCCGGGGCAAACAGAGCGGTCCATGTACGAATCCCGAAATTCGGCACACCACCCTCAGTCACGGTTGGCACATTAGTCAAGAAGCTGCTGCGCTCAGGGCCAGTGGTCGCGATGAGCTTGATGCGCCCCTCGGCAACGTAGTCCATCATATTGCCCACAAGCGAAGTGATCATCACATCGATACGACCGGAAACCAGGTCATTGATGGCGTTTCCCGCTCCTTTATAAGGAATATGCAGCATGTTGATTTTTGCGGAATCGTTTAGTGCTTCGGCGGCCAGATGCTGAGCCGAGCCGTTACCCGAGGACGCAAAATTCACTTTGCCCGGATTCGCTTGGGCGTACTTGACGAGCTCTGGAATCGAGGCGACACCGAGTTTGTTCGAGACCAGTACGCCCATCGATTGGGTTGTGGCTAGACTAATGGGCTGTAAGTCCTTAACCGCATCGTAGGTTGGCGTCTTGTGCAGTAGGGGCGTGATAACGGTTGCTGGCGTGCCCATAAACAACGTGTAGCCGTCAGGCGCTGCCCGAATAACAAATTCTGTGCCAATGAGCGTACCGGCGCCTGCTTTGTTGTCGATCACGACGGGTTGTCCGAGCTTCGTGCTCAGTTCCTGCCCAAAAAGGCGCGCAACAATATCGGTCGAACCAGCCGCGGGGTAGGCCACCACGATCCGAATTGGCTTGTTTGGGTAGCTATCTTGGGCGTAACTAGAGCCAAATCCGAGAACTTGGCTCAAAAATAGTAGGGTGCTTGTAAGGACTTTTATGTTTAAACGCATGGGTACTCCTCCTCTGCGCCCTATAATGACATATTCATTTCAGTCTCGCCCCTAATAAATTCTCAGCCACAGCATTCATGTCGGTCAGCGTTCTCGCTTTGGGTTTAAACCATGTCTCGGCTCCGGTCTCGGTGCGCGAGCGTGTGTCCCTGCCCGAAGATCTTGTGCAGCCAGCACTCAATGCTTTGCGACAGGCATTCGGTGGTGCAGTCAAAGAGGCGGCAATCCTATCGACCTGTAATCGCACGGAGCTGTACTGCGCGGCTGAGCCCCATGTGGCGGATCAGCTGCCAAGCTGGCTGGCCGACTTCAACAAGATTGAAGCCGGTGCGCTAGCGCCGCACGTGTATCTGCATGGTCGCGACGAAGCCGTGCGTCATGCATTTAGAGTGGCAAGTGGACTTGACTCAATGGTGCTGGGCGAGCCTCAAATCCTCGGTCAAATGAAAGACGCCGTGCGTGCCGCCGAAGAAGTCGGTGCGCTGGGGACCTTATTGCATCAATTGTTTCAGCGCACCTTCTCGGTCGCGAAAGAGGTGCGTTCAACCACAGCGATTGGCGCGCAATCCGTATCAATGGCGGCGGCCGCGGTACGTTTAGCCGAGCGGGTGTTCGGTGATTTAGCGCAATGCAAAGTGTTGTTCATTGGCGCTGGCGAAATGATTGAGCTTTGCGCGACGCACTTCGCGGCACGGCAACCCGCTTCAATTGTTGTTGCCAATAGAACCCTCGAACGCGCTGAAAATCTAGCGAATCGCTTTTCTGCCAGCACGATACGTTTAGCGGATCTGCCTGATCGGCTGGCGCAGTTTGATGTTGTGGTGTCCTGTACGGCCAGTACCTTGCCATTACTTGGTTTAGGAATGGTTGAGCGTGCAACGCGTCAGCGTAAACGCAAGCCGATGGTGATGGTGGATTTGGCTGTGCCACGCGACATTGAGCCAGAAGTCGCGCAGCTTGATGACGTCTACCTATATTCTGTCGACGATTTAGGTGCGGTTGTGCAAAGTGGTACCGACGCACGGCGTGCAGCGGTCGTACAGGCCGAAGCGATCATTGATGCCCGTGTAAGAAACTTTATGCACTGGATGCAGGTGCGTGCCAATGTGCCTGTGATTCGTGAATTGCAGTCGACGGCCCAATCCATTCAAGCCCTTGAGCTTGAGCGCGCTAAACGTCTGTTGGCCAAGGGTGAGTCCCCCGAGGCTGTGCTTGAACAACTAGCACATGGTCTGACGCAAAAATATCTGCATGGCACCATGACTGCGCTAAATCAAAGTGACGTGACTGAGCGCCAAGAACTGTTGCATTGGCTGCCGCGGTTGTTTCCTTCGGGTACGGATCGGCGTTAGCGACGCTGCATCAATTGCGTTCTTGCGCCCGACTTGCACTTGTCTGTGCATACTCCCTAAATAAAATAGTAAAACGATATTTATGAAACCTTCAATGCGCTCTCGTCTAGAGCATTTGTCCCGAAGATTGGTTGAGCTTGACGCCTTGCTGGCAGAGCCCGATGCGGCAAACGACATGAATCAGTTTCGAAAGTTATCGCGTGAGCGCTCGGAGCTTGAGCCTGTCGTCAAAGCGTTTGAGGCGTTTGAGTCGGCTGAGTCAGATCTGGCGGGCGCACGAGAAATGCTCGAAGATCCCGAGATGAAGGCGATGGCCTTGGATGAGATTGAGGATTGCAAGGTCCGTATCGAAAAGCTGGGCGCTGAGTTGCAGTTACAGCTATTGCCGCGCGACCCCGATGATGGACGTAGTGTGTTCTTGGAAATTCGGGCGGGTACAGGCGGTGATGAGAGCGCCTTATTTTCTGGCGATCTATTGCGCATGTACACACGCTATGCCGAACAGCAGGGCTGGAAAGTGGAATTGATGTCTGAAAGCGCCTCGGAACTGGGTGGCTACAAAGAAGTGATTGTGCGCTTAGACGGAGAGGGTGCTTACGGACGTTTAAAGTTTGAATCGGGAGCGCATCGTGTGCAACGTGTGCCTGCAACCGAGGCACAGGGCCGGATTCACACCTCGGCATGCACGGTGGCCGTCATGCCTGAAGCTGATGCCGCAACAGAAATCGTGATTAACCCGAGCGAGCTGCGGATTGATACGTTCCGGGCCAGTGGTGCGGGTGGTCAACACATTAACAAAACGGACTCTGCCGTGCGCATAACGCACTTGCCGACTGGTTTGGTGGTGGAGTGCCAGGATGATCGCTCACAGCATCGAAATAAAGACAAAGCAATGCAAGTGCTTGCCGCGCGGTTGAAAGACAAAGTGCAGCGAGAGCGACACGACAAGGAAGCGGCAACACGCAAGAGCCTTGTGGGGACCGGCGATCGCTCTGAGCGCATTCGTACTTACAACTTTCCGCAGGGTCGCTTGACGGACCATCGCATCAACCTGACGCTTTATAAGCTGGGTGCGATTATGGAGGGTGATCTGAGCGAAGTGACCGGTGCTTTAATTGCTGAGCACCAAGCTGAACAACTTGCAGCCCTGGGTGACGACGCATAATGCAGACGGCGCAGTTACTCGCGCAAATCTGCGGTCTGCCTAGGCTTGAGGCGCGCATGCTGCTTGAGCATGTGCTGCAGAGATCGCGAGAATGGCTGTTGGCACATGACACGGATCCAGTTTCCGCTGAGCAGGCTGCCTCATTCTTGACTTTGGCGGCGCAACGGCGTCAGGGCACTCCAATGGCCTATCTGGTTGGCGTACGCGAGTTCATGGGGCATCGATTCGAAGTATCCCCTGACGTATTGATCCCTAGACCTGAGACCGAGCTGCTGGTCGAGCTTGTACTGAAATCTTGTCGCGGCATGCAGCATCCTCGAATACTAGACCTCGGGACAGGAAGTGGCGCGATAGCCGTGAGCGTTGCGCTAGAAAGGCCTGACGCGATGGTCGTGGCATCGGATCAGAGCGTAGCAGCGATTGCGATGGCACAACGTAACGCCCACGCCTTGGGTGCGAAGGTGCAGTTCTGGCAGGGGAATTGGTATGAAGCCCTACCGTCGGAAGGGCAATTTGATGTGATCGTCTCAAACCCCCCGTATATTGCGGCAACTGATGCGCACTTAACGCAAGGGGATCTGCGTTTTGAGCCAAAGGATGCGCTCACCGAGCATGGTGATGGCTTAGGCGCCTTGCGAATTATCGCTACGGGTGCAGTGTCTAGGCTCGCTCAAACGGGCGCCGTTTGGCTCGAGCACGGTTTTGAGCAGGCGTCAGATGTGGCTCAAATCCTCGAAAGTAGTGGGTTTGAAAACGTACAAACATTCCCAGATTTAGCCGGTTTACCCAGAGTCACCGGCGGGACGTTGCGGAACTTATAATTGTTTTATTGTTCTACTTACTTCTTAGAATACTTTTACCGCTATTTTCCAATCAAACTATCATCTTTGTAGGGTCATCATGAGCGACGTTCAAACATTTATCCGTGAAACCGTAACCAATAATCCAGTGGTGCTGTTCATGAAAGGAACAGCCCAATTCCCTCAGTGTGGATTTTCTGGTCGTGCAATTGAAATCTTAAAAAGCAATGGGGTCACCAAGCTCGTCACAGTCAATGTGCTCGAAGACGAGGAAGTGCGTAGCGGGATCAAAACTTTCTCTCAATGGCCAACGATTCCCCAGCTGTACGTCGGTGGCGAATTCATCGGCGGCTCAGACATTATGGGTGAAATGAATGCGAGCGGCGAACTGAAAACTGCACTGGTGCAAGCAGGCGCAACCGAGTGAGTAAACGTCGTTTAGTCATCGGTGTCACGGGAGCGACTGGATCGCTCTACGCGATTCGCATGATGCAAACCTTGCGGGCGAATGCCCCAGACGTAGAGACACATCTGATCGTATCGGGCTCGGGCGTCCTAAATATTAAGCATGAGCTTGATATTGGTCGTCACGAGGTTTACGCGCTGGCTGATAAGGTGCACAGCATTCGCGATGTGGGCGCAACTATAGCGAGTGGCGCCTTTGAAACCGCCGGGATGGTTGTCGTGCCCTGTTCGATGCGAACGCTCGCTGCAGTGGCGATTGGATTGTCAGACAACCTGATTACTCGCGCAGCGGACGTGACCCTAAAAGAGCGTCGGAAGCTGGTGATGGTTGTACGCGAGACGCCTTTTAATCTGGCGCACCTGCGAAACATGACGTCTATCACTGAGATGGGAGGCATTATTTTCCCACCACTGCCTGCGTTCTACCATCGCCCCAAGTCTATCGAGGAAATGGTGGACCACACCGTTTCACGTATTCTTGAAATGGTCGGTATCGATGTGAATGGGCCACGCTGGATGGGTACCGACGGAGCCTGATCCGCACGCGTCCTGCGTCCGATCGGGTGTCGTTTCCGGAGCATCAAACGCTGTATCTCCTTGTGGATTAGCGACACCATCCGGTTTAAGTCCCACAAAATCAAAGAGTGTCGTGTCCATCAAATGTGACGGCGCGATATTTGCTAAAGCCTTAAAGCTATTCCAGGCACGACCCGGGTCCTTCTTGTCCCATTGCGCAAGCATTTCGCCGATCTCTTTGCGTTTCAGATTTTCTTGAGAGCCGCAAAGATTGCACGGAATGATCGGGAATTGCTTGACTTGCGCGTAGGCGATGAGATCAGCTTCGGTGATGTAGGCGAGCGGGCGAATCACGGTGTGCCGTCCATCGTCCGACACAAGCTTTGGAGGCATCGCCTTGAGCTTTGCCCCATAAAACATATTCAAAAAGAACGTTGCGAGAATATCGTCTCGATGATGGCCGAGTGCAATCTTTGTCGCGCCCAATTCGCTCGCGACACGGTACAGAATGCCTCGCCGTAAGCGCGAACAGAGCGAGCAGGTCGTCTTGCCCTCGGGTATAAGACGTTTGACGATGGAATAGGTGTCTCGTGTCTCGATGTGAAATGGTATGTCTAGTTTCGTCAAATATTCGGGAAGAATGTCAGCGGGGAAGCCGGGCTGCTTTTGATCAAGATTGACAGCAACGATCTCGAATTCAATGGGGGCGCGTTGGCGTAAAGTCATCAGAATATCGAGCATGGCATAAGAATCTTTGCCGCCGGATAAGCAGACCATCACGCGGTCGCCTGCTTCGATCATGTGGTAGTCCGTAATCGCTCGACCAGCCTCACGCATTAAACGCTTGGATAGTTTGTTTTGCTCGAGGCGCTGACGCTCCTCAGAAAATCCTTTGGTTTGCGTTGTGTCCATGTTGACGGGGTGCACGTCAGTATCCTGCCTGGTTCAGATGTTGTGTGAC
>CAMCWG010000048.1 GCA_945882005.1 Bordetella parapertussis | reverse complement strand
TCAGCAAGGACGGGGTTGAGATTACCTGGTGCAAACAGGCCCTGCCAGCCGACAATATTCAGACCTTTGATGCCTTGCTCATCCAGCGTGGGCAGGTCTGGCAGAACGCGCAGCCTTTTTTCCGTTGCAGGTCCCAAGAGTTTCAGCATGCCAGCTTTGGCGCTTGTCACGGCGGTAGCCGTGCCGTCGAAGTAGAGCTGAACGTCGCCCGCTAATAATGCGCGTGTTGCATCGGCTGTTCCTTTATACGGAACATGCGAGATGTCGATGCCGGCCTGCATCTTGAGAATTTCTGCGTTTAAGTGAGAGGTGGAGCCGGGGCTGAAGGATGCGTAGTTCAGTTTGCCGGGATTCGCCTTGGCATAGGCGATCAGTTCCGCTGTGGTGTTGAAGGGGGCGTTTTTATTGGCGACGAGAACGGTCGCCGATCGCACGAGTTGCAGGATAGGCGTGAAGTCTTTAAAGGGATCGTAAGGCAGCTTTTTATAAAGGTGCGGGTTTTGGGTGTGCGTCACAACAATGGTGTAGAGCAAGGTGTAGCCGTCCGCGGGGGCTTTTGCGACGGCCTGCGCGCCGATCATTGTTCCAGCTCCAGGCTTGTTTTCAATGATGACCGGGGAGCGCGTCTGCTCAGTAACTTTTTGCCCAATTAATCGGGCGAGTGCATCACTGCCAGATCCGGCCGGAAAAGGGACCACGACTTTGATGGGTTTGCCGGCAGGCCATGCAGACGCATCAGTTTGGCTGTGAGCCTGCCCGCACAAAGATAGTGCAAAAAAAAGTGGCAACATAAGTTGTTGCGCTGCAGCAAGGTAGCGACGCATGCGAGGTCTCCAGGGCTTAGCCCAGTGTTAATCGTTTTGTTTAGGAATCTCGATTTTGGCAAAAAAACGAAGGCTGCGGGGTCTTTTTGTATTGGGGCAAACGCGATACACCGTACGGAGAGTAGGGTTCTCAATCATCGGTGATCATATAGAATAGAATTACCCAATTACATGAATGAAAAGGTTCAAAAAATGACCGGGGAAGCGACATGAGTGAAATGCGTTTTGAGCAACCAAAGACCGCTGAGGCGGCGTCGGCCTTGCTGGCCAGTACACAAGGCTTGGCAAAAGTTCTCTCTGGTGGAACTGATCTTTTGATCCACATGCGTAACGGGAACATCAAGCCTGAGCTTGTGCTGGACGTTAAAGCAATCGCTGAGATGAATACCATCGCCGTTGAAAACGGTGGCTATCGTTTTGGTGCTGCAGTGTCATGTATGCAGCTGTTAGAAAACGAGGCGTTTGCAAAGACTTGGCCTGGCGTCATTGATGGTGCGAACCTCGTGGGTTCGATTCAAGTCCGTGGCCGTGCAACGGTTGCTGGAAATTTGTGTAATGCCTCACCGGCTGCCGATACCGTGCCTGCGATGATTGCAGCGGGTGCGATCGCTAGCGTTGTGGGTCCTGCCGGTCGCCGTGAAGTTCCGGTTGAGCAGATTCCTGCCGGTCCGGGTAAGACGACGCTTGCGAAGGGCGAATTGATTGTTTCGTTCTTCCTGCCTAAGCGTCCTGCGCATTCGGGTGATGCCTATCTGCGCTTTACGCCACGGTCTGAAATGGATATCGCGGTCGTGGGCGTAGGCTTGAATCTGACGATCGATGATAAAGGTGTATGCACGGCGGCACGCGTGAGTCTCGGTGCTGTGGCTGAGCGCGCATTACTCGTGCCTGAAGCCGCTGCAGCGCTGATTGGCACCAAGGTTGACGAGGCTGCGCTCGCTAAGCTCGCTGCGGCAGCAAGTGCTGCGGCACGTCCGATTGACGATAAGCGTGGGACCAAAGAATTCCGAATCAAAATAGCTGGCGTGTTGGCAAGACGCGCAGCAGAAAAAGCGCTCGCTCGAGCCAAGGGGAACAAATAAAAATGGCTAAGCAACATGTATCAACAGTAATTAACGGTGATCCCGTCGAGTTTTTGTGTGACGCAAATAAGTCGTTGCTCGACGTGCTGCGCAATGACTTGGGCATGACTGGAACCAAAGAAGGTTGTGGCACTGGCGACTGTGGTGCCTGCAGCGTCACGCTTGATGGTCGGCTGGTTTGCTCTTGCCTAGTCCTAGGTGTTGAGGCAGAAGGTAAGTCTGTCCAAACCATTGAAGGTATGGCTAACGGCGAACACCTGCATGTCTTGCAGCGCAAGTTTCTAGAGCACGCTGCCTTGCAGTGCGGCATCTGTACACCTGGCTTTTTAGTGGCTGCGCGTTCGCTGCTCGAACGCAATCCTGACCCAACCGAAGAAGAAGTGCGTTTCTGGTTGGCAGGTAACTTGTGCCGTTGCACCGGCTACAACAAAATCATCGAAGCCGTGCTCGATGCAGCACGTGAAATGCGGGGAGCCTGATTATTTTGACCAATACAAAGAACACACAGCAAACACTGAAATCCGTTGGTACCAGCCCAGTTCGTCCCGACGGTGTGCCAAAGGTCACTGGCCTGGCGCAATATGGTGCTGACTATTCCTTGCCTGGTATGTTGTGGGCAAAAGTGCTGCGTTCACCGCATGCGCATGCTCGAATTCGTTCGATCAATACGGCCAAGGCATTGGCCTTACCCGGCGTGAAGGCAATTATTACTGCTGCAGATTTACCAAACCAGCCGTTTGACTACGTTGGTCCTGAGCGCGTCGCAGTGAACTACTGGCATATGACTCGCAATATCTTGGCGCGTGAAAAGGCTTTGTATGAAGGTCACGCGATTGCAGCGGTTGCTGCAACGACTGCTGCGATTGCCGAGCAGGCAGTGCGTTTGATCGAAGTAGATTTTGAAGTGCTGCCTCACGTCATTGATGTGGATGACGCAATGAAGCCTGATGCGCCTCTGCTGTTTGAGGACATGATCCCGCGCGGCTTTGATCCAGCACCGACTAAGCCTTCGAATATTTCAAAGCGTTTAGAGTTCAAGATTGGTGATCTCGAGGCTGGTTTTGCATCAGCCGATGAAGTTGTTGAGATGAGCTTCAAAACAGCTGCTGTGCATCAAGGTTACATCGAGCCGCATTCCTGCTTGGCACGTTACGGTGCTGATGGTCAGTGTGAACTCTGGTCATCGAGCCAGGGTCACTTTGTGGTGCGTGCCTACACAGCAAAGTTGTTAGGCATCGATATCGGCAATCTGCTGGTGCATCCCGCTGAGATTGGCGGTGGTTTTGGTGGCAAAACGGTTGTGTACGTTGAGCCGCTGGCCTTGGCGTTAGCACGCAAGTCCGGTCATCCCGTCAAGCTGATGATGTCCCGTGAAGATACGTTCAGAGCGACGGGCCCAACCTCTGGCGCGTCCATGACAGTTAAGATCGGCGTCAAGAAAGACGGTACGATTGTTGCGGCTGATGGCCTATTTAAGTTTCAAGCTGGTGCGTTCCCAGGTTCGCCTGTGATGAACGCAACAATGTGTGCATTTGCCCCGTACATCATTCCAAATGCACGCGCAATCGGTTTTGATGTCGTGTCCAATCGACCAAAGTCGGCTGCGTACCGCGCACCAGGCTCGCCTATCTCCGCCTTTGCTGTTGAGAGCGTGCTTGATATCTTGGCCAAGAAGATTGGAATGGATCCACTGAAGTTGCGTCTTAAAAACGCAGTGAAGGCTGGCTCGCCCACCGTCTGGGGTCCAAAACATTCGCACGATGGCTATGCTGAAACGATTCAGGCATTGCTTGATCATCCTGAGTACAACAAGCCGCTGGGCAAGAACCAAGGTCGTGGCGTTGCCTCGGGCTTCTGGTTTAACGGTGGTGGTGAGTCGACTGCTTCGGTGCACATTAACGAAGACGGTACGGTCGTGATCGCGACAGGCAGTATGGACGTTGGCGGTTCACGTGCATCAATGGCGTTGATGGCAGCTGAGACACTGGGTGTTCCATACGAAAGCGTGCGTTCGACTGTTGCCGACACTGCTTCGATTGGCTACAACCACGTTACGGGCGGTTCACGCGTCACGTACGCAACTGGAATGGTTGTCGTTGAGGCCTGCAATAAGATCATCGAAGAGTTGCGTGCTCGCGCAGCCTTGATGTGGGATGTCGACGTCAAAGGGGTGATTTGGGAAGATGGTTATGCCAAGCCAGCCGACAAGAGCGTCGGCACGTTTGAGCCGCTGTCACTCAAAGCAATTGCTGCAAAGCGTGCCGTGACAGGTGGCCCAATTGGTGTGGAGTCCTCAATCAACGCCGGTGGCCAAGCGCCTGGTTTCTCTACACAGTTTTGCGATGTCGAAGTAGATCCAGAAACTGGCGCAGTGAAGATCTTGCGTTTCGTTGCTGCACAAGACGTGGGCCGAGCGATTCACCCCAAGTACTGCGAAGGCCAGATCCAAGGTGGCGTGGTGCAGGGCATTGGTTGGGCGTTGAACGAGGAATACATCTATGACAAGCAGGGACGTCTGTCGAACGCAGGCTTCCTCGACTACCGTATTCCTGTGGCCTCTGATTTGCCAATGATTGAAGCGATTATGGTTGAAGTGCCTAACCCGAACCATCCGTTTGGTGTGAAGGGCGTGGGAGAGGCCAACATCGTTCCACCAATGGCTGCTGTTGCCAACGCAATTGAGCGTGCGACCGGTACTCGGATGACGGAATTACCGATGTCACCTCCACGTGTGCTTGCCGCCTTAGATGCAGGGCGCGGGTAACGTTGCCTTGCCGCAAGCCGTCCGGGTCATGTTGACCGGCGGCTTTAGCAGGCGGTATACGAATGGTGTCAGAGAGTTCGAGGTCCAAGCGCGAACCGTACGCGGTGTCATCCGCGCGATGGACGAACTCTTTCCCGGTCTGGGTGAGCACCTCGAAGAAGAAACCTCAATTGCGATTGATGGTGTGATCCATGAGGTCGTCTACACCCAGGTCATACGCCCGGGGGGCGAGGTGTTCTTCATCCCAAGAATTGAGGGCGGTTAGTCTGCTCGAACCTAACGACAATCACAGCGATTGCCGCGCCTCATTGAGATAGGTTTCGTTTATGTAGGAATGCGCTTGGGTGCCTGCACGTTTAGGCACATTACGCAAGAGCGCGCTAATCTCAATGAGCGACTGAATCGAAGCGGGATTGGCTTGTGCATTTCTTGGGAATATCTCTGCTTGTGTGTACTCTTCCCAAGCCCGATCGGCGTATTCCGGTGTGATGCCAGTCTCAGCTACAGCAATTTTTTGACACCCCGCTTTGTTGGCATAAAACCAGTCGTGTGCGCGAATGAAGGCGCGCATGAAGGCGACGACAGTTGCATGGTTTGCGCGAGCCCAGCGACCGTCGACATTCAATGAGGTGAACTGAAACCAGGGAAAGCTCTCACGTGGTTCACAAAGAGAGTTGTAGCCTTGGTCGAGCGCAATATAGTTTAGCGGTGCGCCTTGCAGGCCTGCATCAATTTTGCCGGCTTGAAGCATCTCCCAGCGGGCGAGGATAGGACCGCACGCGACAATCTTATAGTCTTGCGGATAATGCAGGCCATAAGCCGACATAATCTTCATCACAAGCGATGAGCTTCCAGCCTCAATTGACGATACGCCCACAGTGCGACCGCGCAAGTCTTCAAAGGTTTTAACGTCTTTGCCTGAAATAAAAGAGAAGGGCAGGCGATTGATATTGCCGCCAATGATTTCTAAGGTTCCGCCACCTTCACTATCCAAAATAATATGTTCGGTGACTCCCAAGGCGATATCGAGACGACCGTCTTGAAGTCGTCGCCATACTTCATCAATAGGTTCATGCAAGTCAATCGTGACATCCAAACCCTCTTGTTCAAACATACCCTGATGGGCTGCGATCCAGATAGGCAGGTTGAAGTAGTTGCGAGAAATCGCACCAAGCATGATTTTTTTCATGAAGAAACCTTTGACCTAAGTCTGTTGCTGTACTGTCGGATTGATGGATGTTAACTTAATGCAATCGTCATTACCTTTGAATTTCAAACGCGTTATTAAGATCTATTTATGAACACAGCCCAATTCCAACAAGCCGTTAATCAATTGTTGCCCGCATGGCACGAGCACGCCCGTATCGAGGAGATCGTGGCGGCCTCTCGGCCTCAGACTAGATCTGAAGGCTATGCTGTGCAACGCGCTCTCTTTGATGCGTGCGGCGAATCACCCTTGGGCTGGAAGATTGCCGCAACGAGTCAGGCCGGCCAGCAGCATATCGGTGTGAGCGGTCCGCTTGCAGGCCGCCTGCTGCAGTCACGTTGTTTGCCTGAGACGCAAGTCGTGTCCTTGAGTCGTAACGCGATGGCTGTTGCAGAGGCTGAGTTTGCCTTTCGCATAGGACGGGATGTCACGCGTGCATCGGCTGCGCCGCTCAGTGTGAGCGAGGTGATGGATTGTGTGCAAGCTCTGCATGTTGCGATCGAGATCCCCAACTCACGCTTTATGGATTTCGCGAAAGCAGGCGAGGCTCAATTGATTGCAGACTTTGCATGCGCTTGCTTCGTTGTATTGGGTCGTGAAGTCACGCAAGAGTGGCGCAGCGTCGATCTGTCACAGCATCAGGTAAACGTCTTGCAAAACGGGACACATGTTGCCAAGGGTGTCGGCAGCAATGTGCTTGGTGATCCGCGTATCGCGCTCGCCTGGCTCGCCAACGAATTACTTGATCATGGTATGAGCCTCAAGGCGGGCGAGATCGTCATGACGGGCACCTGTGTGGTGCCTGTTCCAGTAAAAATCGGCGATCATTTGATCGCCGATTTTGGTACGTTCGGTCGTGTAGAGACCCGCTTTGACTAGTTAGGGATTCGGGCCCCAGGGTGCGCCGAGTAACAGTTTGTTTTCTTGTTGCTGCAACATTGGGCGTAGTTGCTTCGCGAAGTTCATGAAGGCCTGATCGCCGTATACGCCTGCCCAAAAAGCACGACGATCTGCGTCGTCATCAAACTTCCATAGGTGTACAAGTTGATTCAGTGCGCCAATGTCACCAGTAAAGTAGCCGCAAAGTTTTTGCGGGTGCTTTGACAGTGCAGGCCATCCTTCTGCTTTGTAGAGTGCCACCACGTCGTTCATCTTTCCGACTGTGACGGTATAGGTGCGTAATTCATAAATTGCCATATTTGTCTCCGTTATAAATAATTAAGCTGCGATGTTCAATGTTTTCTGGGCGCCACGGATGAGTTTTCCTGGCAATGCCCCGGTCGCGACACCATTTTGATAGGTCACAACGCCAGACACAATCGTCGCAACATAACCGTCAGCGCTTTGTCCTAGGCGGCGTCCGCCGGCGGGTAAGTCATAGACGATTTTCGGGCTGTGTAACTTGAGTTTTTCAAAGTCGATGATGTTCACATCGCCCTTGTACCCAGGCCTCAGAAGTCCGCGATCGTTTAGCCCGACGGTTGCAGCGGTGTCTTGAGTTTGCAATTTGACGAGATCTTCGAGCGGGATTTTTTCTCCACGGCTACGGTCTCGTGCCCAGTGGGTGAGTAAATAAGTTGGAAAACTCGTGTCACAGATATACCCGTAGTGCGCGCCGCCATCACTCAGGCCGGGGACCGTATCGCGATCTAGTAACATTTCCCTTAAGACGTCATGATTTTGATCGGCGTAGTTATAGAGCGGACGGTACAGCATCGCAGTCCCGTCATTGCCCAGCAGATAGTCGTAGGCGAAAGCCGCAGGTTCTTGACCCGCTCGGCGTGCACGCCCAGCAATACTATCTTCCGGCGCTGGTTCGTAGTCTGGTGGGTCCCCAAGAGGAAAGAGATTCTCGAAGTTAGCCACACGACGTTTGTACATCGCCTCGGTATGTTCTTCCGCAAGAATTTTTTCTCGAACCACTGGGTCGCGGAGCCGGTTAAGGCGTTCCTCAGGATTTAGGTGCCTGAGCGCTTCGAAAGACGGGAGTTGCGTGAAGGGGCAAAGCGATAGCGCAAAGCTGAAAATTAGCGCAACAGGACGGGCGCCGACTTGTGCTTTCATCTTGAGCCCTGCATCGGTCGCATCATG
Source organism: Bordetella parapertussis (assembly GCA_945882005.1). GTDB lineage: Bacteria > Pseudomonadota > Gammaproteobacteria > Burkholderiales > Burkholderiaceae_B > Zwartia > Zwartia parapertussis_C. The sequence continues at coordinate 5,447 of CAMCWG010000048.1, read as the reverse complement.
CATGTGTTCCATCACGCGTCGCCAGCGATTGGGCAGGTGTTCGTGCTGAAGTAAGGTCAGAGACAAAGGGCGACCTGAGGCCTCAACGATACGACGCAACATGGCGAACTCTTCATCGACATCATCGAAGTCGGTCACCAATTGCAGCGTGCCTAAACCAATGTCTCCGAGGCCTTTCGCAATCGCAGTCAACTCACTTTCGGCAGCGCCCAGGCTCGGTGTTTGACTTCCATCGCTGCTACGGTGCAGGATGGTGCGCGAGGTCGTAAATCCAAGCGCACCTGCTTTGACGGCCTCTGCCGCGAGGCGGGCCATTTCCGCCTTGTCCTGCTCTGTTGCTGGTTCGCGCGCTGCGCCACGATCACCCATGACATGAATGCGCAGTGGCGCATGACCAATTTGTGTTGCCACATCGATATCGAATTGTCGCGCTTCCAGAGCGTCGAGATACTCCGGAAAGGTACTCCAGTTCCAGGGCAGGCCTTCCTCGAGCACAATACCAGGAATGTCTTCTACGCCTTCCATGAGTCGCATCATGATGTCGCGATGCTCTTCTTTGCATGGTGCGAAGCCGACGCCGCAGTTCCCCATCACTACTGTGGTGACACCTAACTGGGAGGAGGAAGCTAGCTTATTGCTCCACGTCACCTGCCCGTCATAGTGTGTGTGGATGTCGACAAAACCTGGCGTGACCAGCATGCCTTTTGCATCGATCTCTTTGTCCGCCGTGCCGGAGACTGAACCGACCTGAGCGATGAGCCCATTCACTATTTTTATATCGCCGACAAATGGTTTGCCACCTGAGCCGTCAACAATGAGACCGTTACGAATAATAAGAATTGCTGCGCTTGTCATGATCAGTTTTTATAGGTTTAGGAAGGGAACTGCGCCATTACTTGCGCCACTGCGGCGGTGAGTTTTTTGGCAAAGGGAACATGTAAAAACTCGTTCGGGCCGTGTGCATTGGATTTCGGTCCGAGAACGCCGCAGACCATCATCTGCGCCTTGGGGAAACCTTGGCTCAGCAAGTTCATCAGTGGGATCGTACCGCCTTGGCCAATGTATCCAACGGGTGCCTGAAAGTGCGCCATGCTAGCGCTGTTGAGCGCCTGCTCAAACCAAGGTGCAGTGGTGGGCGCGTTCCAGCCGCTCGATGCACCTTCAGCATGGAAGGTGACCTTGGCTTGATAGGGTGCATTGTCCTCGAGCAGCGTCTTTAGTTCGGTAACGGCTGCAGCGGCGTCGATAAGCGGAGGCAGTCTTAAGCTCAGTTTGAAGGCTGTGTAGGGACGTAAAACGTTGCCCGCGTCTTTGAGCGCGGGGAAGCCCTCTGCACCGGTGACGCTAAGTGTCGGCATCCAAGTCCGCCGCACGAGTGCCTCGACAGGATCTAGTGTGGTGGGAATAGCAAACAGCGTTGAACCGCCGCAGTCATGGTGTGCCCAAGGGAAGCGCTTGTAAATCTGATCACCAAGGATTGCGGCTGTTGCCTGCGCTTGTTGTTTGCGCTCCACGGGCATCTCGCAATGAAAGCTCTGTGGCAATAGCCTACCGGTTTCGCTATCTTCTAGACGATCGAGCACTTGTCGCATGATACGAAAGCTTGAGGGGACTAGCCCCGACGCATCGCCGGAATGAATGCCTTCCGTAAGGATTTCAACTTTCAGCACACCTGCAGCCATACCGCGCAGGCTCGTCGTCAGCCATAACTGATCGTAGTTACCTGCGCCGCTATCCAAACAGATGACTAAGCCTACGTCGCCCATTTTGGGTTTTAAAACATCGATGTAAGGCAGCAAGTCAGGCGAGCCACTTTCTTCACAGGTTTCAATCAAGCCCACAATTCGAGGGTGCTCGACCTTCTGTTCTTTAAGTGCCTGGATGGCGGTAATGGCTGCATAGGCTGCATAGCCATCATCAGCACCTCCACGTCCGTAAAGCTTGCCATCGAGATACTTCGGTGTCCATGGACCAAGTCCCGCCCGCCAACCGTCGAACTCCGGTTGTTTATCGAGGTGACCATACATCAGAATGGTTTGGCTGCTAGGCGTTGTCGTCCGAGTAGCCGCAACGTCAAAGAACATTACAGGTGTGCGACCTGGCAGTCGAAGGACCTCGAGCTTTAGTCCGGGCACCTTCTGCGCTTCGATCCAGGATGCCGCGCGCTGCAAGACGGTGTCGAGGTATCCCGCCTTGAGCCAGTCTGGATCAAAGGCAGGAGATTTCGCAGGAATTTCAATGTAGTCGCTCAGTTGTCCGACAAGATCCTCGTCCCAGGCTTGCGTTACCGAAGAGAGAACTTGCGCGGTATCTAAATTTGGGACGGGTGCGTTCATCAAAATTCCTTTGTTGATCGACAGCTTAGGCTTGTGCTTTGACCTTTAGGCGCCAGGCATGCAGCAGGGGTTCGGTGTAACCGCTTGGCTGTTCGAGTCCTTTTAGCACTAAGTCTCGCGCTGCACGGTAGGCGTAGGAGGCTTCAAAATTTGGTGCCATGGGCTTGTAAAGTGGGTCACCCGCATTTTGACCATCGACGACTTTCGCCATGCGTTGCAAGGTTTCGTTGACTTGCGCTTCAGTGACAATTCCATGGTGGAGCCAGTTTGCAATGTGCTGGCTCGAAATGCGCAATGTCGCGCGGTCTTCCATGAGGCCGACGTTATGAATGTCTGGAACTTTAGAGCAACCGACACCTTGATCAATCCAACGAACGACGTAACCAAGAATCCCTTGCGCATTGTTGTCGAGCTCTTGTTGAATATCCGAAGCGGACCAAGACGGTTTTGCTGCAACTGGAATTTGCAAGATGTCGTTCAGCAAGCGGTCAATTTCTGCCGGTGCGTCAAGTTTTTCAAGTTCAGACTGAACAGCTGACACATCCACCTGGTGATAGTGCAAGGCGTGCAAGGTTGCGGCCGTAGGCGAGGGCACCCAAGCCGTGTTGGCGCCCGCTTTGGGATGTGCAATTTTTTGTTCAAGCATTGCCGCCATCAGGTCTGGCATCGCCCACATGCCCTTACCGATTTGAGCACGACCGCGCAGCCCGCATGACAAGCCAGTCAACACATTGCTACTCTCGTAAGCCGACAGCCAAGCGCTGGATTTCATGTCGCCTTTGCGGATCATCGGACCAGCTTGCATTGCTGTGTGCATTTCATCGCCGGTCCGATCGAGGAAGCCTGTGTTGATGAATGCGACGCGCGCAGGTGCTGCATTGATGCATGCCTTGAGGTTGACGCTCGTGCGACGCTCTTCGTCCATGATGCCGAGTTTGACGGTGTTGGCAGGTAAGCCAAGAATGGCCTCAACGCGACCGAACAGTTCGTTCGCAAAAGCGACTTCTGCTGGGCCATGCATCTTGGGCTTGACGATATAGACTGAACCAGTGCGCGAATTACCAAAGGCGTGTTCTTTGTTTCTCTTTAAGTCGTGTAATGCGATTGCGACTGTGACGACGGCATCCAGAATACCTTCAAAGATTTCGTTGCCGTTGCCGTCGATGATTGCTGGGTTGGTCATCAAATGGCCAACGTTACGCAGAAACAATAAGGACCGACCGTGCAGGGTGATCACGCCATCTTTAGCGGAATGCGCGCCGGCAGCGGCTGTGTATTTGCGATCAGCGTTGAGCGTGCGGTTAAACGTCTTGCCGCCTTTGCTCACGCTTTCTACCAAGGTGCCTTTTAAGATGCCAAGCCAATTGCTGTAGGCCAACACTTTGTCGTCAGCATCCACCACAGCAACAGAGTCTTCCAAATCGAGAATCGTCGACAGTGCCGCTTCGAGAATAATGTCGCTGACACCTGCCGGATCCGTTTGACCAATGCTGGTGGTGCTGTCGATTTGAATATCAATGTGCAACCCGTGATTCACAAGCAGTATCGCACTCGGTGCAGACGCATCGCCTTGGTAGCCAACGAATTTGTTGCCATCAGCCAGGCCGGTAATCGCACCATTCTTGAGTGTTGCCGTTAAGGTCCCAGCTTTGACTGCGTAGCGTGTGACGTCGCTGTGCGATCCCGATGCGAGGGGCGCAGCTTGATCCAGGAACTTGCGTCCATAGGCGATCACCTTGGCTCCGCGCACTGGGTTGTAGCCACCAGCGCGCGTTGCACCGCTATCTTCAGAGATTGCATCAGTGCCATACAGTGCATCGTACAAGGAACCCCAGCGTGCATTAGCTGCATTCAGTGCATAGCGCGCATTGAGAACAGGAACGACGAGTTGTGGTCCGGCCTGCAGTGCTAACTCGGCATCTACATTGGTCGTTGTTGCCTTAGCATTGGCTGGGATCGGAGCAAGGTAGCCAATTTTTGTAAGAAACGCCTTGTAAGCAGACATGTCTTGAATGGGACCGGGGTGCGCACGATGCCATGTGTCCATCTCAGTTTGAATGCGATCACGCTCAGCCAGTAATGCCGCATTTTTTGGGCCAAGGTCGTGCACGATTGCATCGAAGCCTTTCCAGAAATCGGCGCTGGTCACGCCAGTGCCCGGAAGTACTTGTTGTTCGATGAAGTTGTAGAGTGGGGTGGCGACCTGAAGGCGGTGGCAAGAGGTGCGGGCAGTCATGCTTGATGGGCCTTTGTGAATATGAATAAATAATTGACTATTTTACTAAGGAATTCCGCCCGAAACGACGGTCCCCACGCTGTTTAAAGGGTTGAGCTAAAACACATAAGAGGTCAGCCCTGCCCGGATTTGTTCGACTGAGAGTTTTGACACCCAGGCGGCTGCCGCTGAGGCCAGAATTGTCTCGAGCGTTTGAGGGGTGTTTCTGGCTTGAGGGGAGAGCGCGTCGAGCGAAAAGATTGCGAGACGTTCAGTTCCGGTAATCAGTGTCACGTGCGAGTTCTCTACGGACACAGCGCGTTTGCCGGTAGCAACGTGCTCTTGTAAAACTTTGTTGTCTGGGGAGCTTGCGTAGAAAATGACTTCGCCGTCGCAGTACTCGGACAAGGCTACAACGTTTTCGTCTTGCGCATTGAGGATCCCGTGACCTGTTGTGTACACAACATCGACTTGTGTACGGAAAATCTTAATCAGATCTTCAGCATTCTCGAAGGCGTGATACGCAACGTCTGGATGCTTGTATGCATCGGAATAGGCAATGTTAGTAACAATGCCAACACTACAGTGTTCATAGGCAAGTCCTTCTGTCAGAATTTGTCTGCCTTGATTCTCAATCACCGCTGCTTCAACGTCTTTGTTTAGTAGGACCCGTTGCGCCTGTTTCCAGTTCGCGCTGTCCTGCTGGTGTAGTACGCGATCACCGACATACAGTCCTGATGTATTGGCTAGGGCAACACAATCGCCACACTGTTTGAGTAGGTGAAAAACCAAGTTAGACACTTCGGTGGTGCCACTCGATCCAGTGACACCGATGAGCGGGATGCTACCGTTTTCCTCACCAGGGAAAATGTAATCAATGATTGCACGCCCAACCG
>CAMCWG010000047.1 GCA_945882005.1 Bordetella parapertussis | reverse complement strand
CCATCATGCGGCTTTGCGCACCGCCTGCTTCGCCCAAGCGGGCGGCGGCATTAGCGCGCGGGCGGCGGTGGGATGGGGGAGTCTTCCGGCAGCGCCATCACCAGTTCCTCGCTGATGCCAAATTCCTCAATGAGCTGACGCAGCTGCTCCGCGCGGGCCAGCGGCTGCTGCAGGACGTTGCCATCGGCGCGTAGTTCTACCCGATTGCCAAACGCGGTGCCGATCACTTGATCAGCGCGGTTTAGGCGCAGCGTGACGGCGTAGTTGAAGGGACTCCACTGGCGCGTCATCTCGTGGCGACGGCGGAAATCATCGTGCGTGGCGCCTAGGTACTCAATGCGGCAATCGAAGCCTTCGGGCCGGTGCAACGGGCGCCAGAAAATATGCCAGCGCGTGTCGCGCAGCGTGCATTGGACCCCCCAAGCGGGGTGCGCGACGGCCGTGGGCGTTTGCTCGAGGAGCAGCGGTTCGCCGTGCAGGATAGAGGCATCTACCATGTAGCGGCGCCCATCCAGCTGCACAACAACGGTGGCATGTCCCGGCGGCGGATCGGCCGAGGCCATCATGGTGGCCACGCCGCGCGTGGTCTCGAAGCCCAGCTTGCACAGCAGAGCGTCCAGCGCGCCGTTGCCGGGCCAGCAAGTGCCGCCGGTGCTATGGGCGAGCCAAGCCTCGAAGAATTCAGTGGGATCGTCACCCGCCAGTGGGCCTGAGTTGCCGCTACGCAGATGAAGCAATTTGCGGATGTTGTCGAATGGCACCCGCAGGCACCACTGCGCGTACAGGGCGCTGAGTCCCGCCAGATCGAGCGCCGGCGGCGCCCGCAAACCAAGCTTCTCCAGCACCTGCTCCACCAAGGCGGGTGACAGTGTTTCTTGAGGATCGGTGGTGTGAGTCATGGGCGGTGGTTGTCCTATTAGAAAGGGTGCTCGCAGTATGCTGACACTGTTGAGACGTAAGCAATTCGCTGGAGCCGGAGTGCGTTGGAGCGAAGAACACATCGGGCTGCTAGGGTTAGTTATAAGGCGGGAGGCGGCAGCAGCGCTGAATTGTCTTCAATAACTTTAAATTCATCGTGAGCAATCCTTGCTTTAATGACTTTTGCATGGAGTTTCATTGCATCAATCAAAGCTTGGACTTTTTCTTTTGGAAGTTCGCATTTCGCGCCAAGAATCACTTCAGTCAGCTTTAGGCTCTCTGAAAACTCTTCAAAGTAGAGCCCGGACTCCAGCGTGGCTTCTGATAACTCAACAAAAAACCGCCATTCATTTTCGTACTGCCAGTCAGTGAATTTTGTCGAAAGAATTCTCCGAACGGTCTCCTCGTCAGGCTTGACACGGTTAGTTACAGGATCCCTAGGTAGATGGAACCTACAGTTCTCGTACGTGGCTTCCACGAGTAAGTCGTCGTTCACTTCAAAGCCGAGCGCCACGCCCCTATGTTTATCGGCGTAGTGCCCCCAAAGGACCGGGTTCTCCCAAGTCGAAGAAAAGCAAATAACGCCCTTGGAGGCGTTCATCTCGTCACGAAACCCTTCGACAGCTCGGCGATCTTCGTCATCACTTAAATCCATCGCCATCAGTTCAAAAGGGTCATTCAATTCCGAGAATCTAGAAATTTTTACCCTGCGCATGGCCAAATTGGCAAGAGCGAATTGCGCGCCAGTGAGGTAATAGAGTTTCACGCGGGAATCACCATCCTTGAGAAAGTTGTTCTTTCACAATCCTAGGATCTAGCACCGTTGAACAGGTCTCCCAATCCGCATCTTCCACCTTGCTATATTTGATATCGAAGGGGTTTCGCGTTGCAGTCGTTCGGTCAATGAGTTGATTGGCCGCCTCTGCATCATTGAGCGCCACCTGCACCCAGACGTCCTCTAGCGTGTCGGGGATTTGGCCAAATAATCCGTGGATTGCCTCTAGGCGATCGGCAAGAACCTGATGCACTTTGTCTTCGACGGAGTCACGGTAGCGAAGATTGGCAATCCATATTTCACTGCGGGCCTGGCCAATCCGTTGAATACGCCCTTTGCGCTGCTCGAGGCGCGTTGGGTTCCAAGGCAAGTCGATATTGATGAGCGTACCGAGGCGCTGCAAGTTGAGACCTTCTGAGGCGGCGTCCGTTCCCAATAGCAATTTTAGATCCCCACTGCGAACACGAGCCTTCAGGGCGTTGCGATCACAACGCTGAAACTTGCCATCCCGCCAAAACCCAGAGCGATTACTGCCGGCGTAAAGGCCAATGTCCATTCCCGAGAACTCATCGCGCGTCGCCATCTCATTGCCGATCCAACGGACGGTGTCGTAGTACTGAGAAAATAAAATACATCCCAGATCAAGCCAACTACGGCTCGTTCCTTTTTGCGTTCCGCGCAAGTAGCCGATTACAGCGTCCAATTTCGGATCGTTATTGCCACCCTCTTTTAGCAGGGTCAGGCAGCGTTCCAATGACTGTCGTTCAGCGTCGGTGTAGTCCTTGAACTCGCTGACGGGTTCTGGGAACTTGCCACTTTGCTGGTTGCTATCTTCAGGTTCGTCGTCCTCTTCATCGTCAGGCGTATCCGGTTCGTACCCTAATAATTTACTGACCGTGCGACGACCAGCCTCCATTGAGCTACCGAGGCGTCTTAGCAGTAGCGTCTTGAAAAAGCCTGCGCCCTTGACCCTCTTTTGAAGAAGGAACGAGAAATTTTCGGCTTCTTCATAGGCCTCGCGCAGATAACCGCCAAGAACAAGCGCGTCTGCGTTTTCCTCGCCAAAGAGCTTCACCGTCACTTTTGGTAGCAAGTAGCCACCAGTGGCCGGGTTAATCGTCGCCTCCAAATATGCGCGCGTGCGTCTAACTATGCAGCGCAACATGGGGTTGAAGTTTTCTCCGTAATTTGGAAGCAACCCGTTCTGAATCTGAACTCGCTGCACTGCCGTTGAAAGCTTGTCGATGCTCTCTGGCGGGAACTGCCAACGCGTATCGCTGGCATCCAAGCCACGACGAATGCGATCAAACGCCGAGCCTTCAAAGCGTGAGGGAAGCGGGTCTCTGACGTATTGCCATCCAGCGCGCACATCTGCAGTCGGGACCGTAGCATCGCCGGTAGCAATGGCTAGGCAATGGCTGGCCTGAAACCAAGGACTTGTTTGGGTCCAACCGCCTAATACACCATCGTTGCCCTGCGACAGAATGTGCAGCAAGTCCCAGGCCTCGACGGGGTGCAATTGCACGGGCGTGGCGGTGGCCAACAACATGCTTTTGGTTTGCTTGCCGATTTGCCACAGAAAAGCCATGAGCTTGTTGGGTTCGGCCTTTTCATCAATTTCGTCTGCTTTGGCGTCTACCTTGGGTACCTTACGGCGGCGCGCCCGGTGTGCTTCGTCGACGATTACGCAGCTGTAATTGCGGCTCAGCAATTGATGGACCGCTTCGGCTAATCCTCGCACCACCAAACCCTGCGAGACCAGCCCAATTCTGCGTGGGCATTTGCCGAGAGACTTGGCGCCGTCAGCTGGATACTCCAGCTCGTTTTCATCTACCCAAGATTTGCCGTTCCATCTGGCCGAGGGCAACAAGAGAAGCTCCATTAACTCGTCTTGCCACTGCTGCAGTAGCGGCTTGGGCGCAAGCACAAGAATGGGGCCGCCGTCCGGATCATCCAGCGCGATCAAAAGGGCCGCCATGGCAAGCTGGATGGTTTTGCCCAAACCGACCTGATCGGCGAGTACCAGACGAGCACCGCCAAGGCGATGCCGCTCCAAAGCAAGCCGAGCGAAGTACTTTTGGTGAGGCCATAGACCTTGCTCGCGACGATACACCGGCGTTTCGATAGCGGCGGACGCCGCAACCTGTGTCGGATCAGCCATGGCTTTAAGGTCCGCGGGTTCGATCACCTTGCGTGAAATGATCCGCTGCAGATCCTGCGTAATGAACGGGCAGCACGCCAAATCTATCGCGCGAGAGTCATTCCACAGTGCATCGAACTCCTCTTGCACCCATGCAATGGTTGCCGGAGAGTCGTCCTCCCAGAGCAGCTCATAGTTCACCTTCCACGCTGACGCACTTTCGTTCACGCTACCGAGGAAAGCTGTCGCGGTGCCATCTGCGTGGCGTAAAACACCTGCTTTGCCGTGGATTAACCCAAAGGCTGAGTCGGGCAGTACGCGCACTTCCATGCGTTTGTTCAGAAGCGCGTCGTAAAGTGCTTTGTAGCGAGGGATGGCAACGGGTGGGGCATCCTCTGGCAGGCCAGCGCACCACGACCTGCGTAGCGCGGCTTGCGCCGCGGCTGCGGTGATTAGGTCCTGCGGATCAAGGTCCGAATTGCAGATGATCCGCACTGGGCCCGCCACCTTAGATATAGCCTCGCCCGCGACTTCAAAAAGGCTGGACCGAAAGTAGCCTGCGATCCGGTCGTAAGAGACCGCGCCTACCAGTCGCTGATTCAGTACGGCATGATCAAGCCGGTTGCGACGACTGGAATGACGCTGCAACATCAGGCGTGATCAATTCGTAAGCGACCCGCCAAAATACGCGCCGCTTCAGAATCGTTGGCCCATTCGTTCATACCTTCGGCGTTACCCAAAGCTGCCAGCCATTCAAGCAAGGCAACAAAGCCTTCGCGTTTTGTCCAATAGCCCTGGCCAAAAGTGTCGCGCAGATATTGGCGCCCTGTCTCAGGGCTATTGTTAGCGGCGGTAGTTTCGCGGATGGCAAACATTAGGTGGCGCAAGGGCGATGCGGCAAAGGGGTGTGCGGCGCCACCGCCCGCTCGGCCACGGCGAGGCGGGAGTCCAGCAGTTGTGGGTTGCGCGCCCGCGATGGGCCCGAGCAAACTAGCCCCCAAACCTGTGGGGGTGAACATTCGCGCCCCGTTCGCTTTGTCGTTCTTTAAGAGGGGTTTGATTTCCGTGACCCCAAAGCCCCGCGCCAATTCCTCATACATCCCCTGCCGACGCTCCCCGCGACTTTCAATATCTAGCGCTCGCAAGTAATACCGCTCGACCAGCGAGAGGTCGCGCCACGAATTATCCAGACCACGCGGAATCAGGGTGTCGCAGGCAATCCCCAAGGCCCGTTCGATGACCGTTTGGAAATCGCTCTTCTGGTGCTTTGCTCGCACGGCAAAGACTTCATGCTCCACTTCCTTGCCATCGAGGTTGCCGTATTGGGTGAGCACCTTCAGTGCGGCGGCATAGGCGGCCAGTTGGTAATCCGCATCGTTGAAGTTCGGCTCGCCGCCTTCATCGAGCGCCTGCATGGAGGCGATCTGCCGCTTCACTTCGTCTTCGACCAGCGGGTAGACCTCGTCGAGAAAGCCGGGTTCGTTGGCGGTGCGCTTCCGCAAGACGAGGCAGACGGTGCCTTGCACATAGTTGCCTTTCTTGATACCCGCCGCTTCGGTTTCGGTGCTGATCGTCCAAGCGGCGGTGGCTTTCAAGCCCGCCGCCCAGAGGATCATCCCGAGGTCCGCCCAGACCGCGGGGTCTTGGTGGGTGAACATGACCATCTGCATCCCGTTGTCGGGCATGTGTTTGGCGAGGTTCTGGTAGATCTCCACCATCGAACGGCGGAAGTCTTCGCCATCGCCGCGCACCGCCAGTTCAGCGCGAGCATCGGGGACCCATTCGGGGAAGGCTTTGGCGAGTTGCTTGTCATACCAAGCAAGGAAGAAGTCGCCGAGTTCGTGGTAGTTCACCGCGTCGGCGTAGGGCGGATCAGTGATCCAGAAGTCGCAGGTTTCGCGGAGGTCGCGAGCGTCGGAAATAGTTACAACACTGTGTGACGACAACTCCTTGATCGGAATTAGCTCTGTAATCAGAAAATCGGCCAATCCAGCAAGCGCCCGACAGCCAAATGAATACTGAGTGTTAAGTGCCTGATTTAAGAAAACATTCGCTATCGAGCCTGGTCCCTTCGAATGATGCGGATCGATACAGCACAACCGACATAGCCGATCGGTCGCCCTCCAAATACTTAATGCTCCGGCAACTGACTCTTGTTTCGATGCCAGCCTTGGAACTGCGCTCCACACCATTCCCAACATCAACAACTGCCTCGGCATAAACAAATGGTGCCAGTGGGTCCAGCCGCGCTCGCGAATCGGTTGATCGGTGTTGTAACCGCTCACGATCACCTTTGAAGGAATAAACCCCTCGCGTTGCCACTCAGCAAAGCGTTCGCGCAGCAGTTCTAGCACCTTGGATTCCCGCGCAAGGTCAGCGGCATCGGGAGCCGCGTACCGACGTTCACCCTTGGCATTGATCCAGCGGATGCAGTAGAGCCGTTCCTGAAAGACATCGCCGGACCGCGGCACCACATCGTCATTGCTCCACCGACGCAAGCCCTCGGGCCCGCGCAAGGCCTCCACCGACCACGAGCGGCTGGCATCAAAAGGATCGATCGCCCGGCTGTCGCCCACCGTGGCGCCCTTTTTCTCTTTCTTGGCATTGTAGAGTTTAAGTTCGCCCTCGGAGACCGCGAGCACCGTCGGCTGCAATCGGTCGGAGCCAGCCACTTTCTTCCACGTGGCGACGATGCGGTACTTCTCCGAGATCACCCAGCTCGGCGCCAGTGGAATGTAATAGTCGCAGCCCTCGGGCTTAACCTCCACGCAGTAAAGAAACGCCTCGGCGCGCTCACCCCGCTCATTGTGTTCGATGCCCCACGCGGTGATCTGTTGGTCCGCCGCCGCAAAGACGGCTTCCTGCACTTCCCGTACTTCGTCCTGCACCGCTTTGCCACCACCGAGCAGATTCAAGCTCGCCCAAGTGAGCAAACCCGCCACGGGATTGAGATCAGAACCAAAGGCTTCGCAACCGATGCGCGCAGCTTCAAAGGGAATGGAACCGCCACCGCAAAAGCTATCTCCCACCCGGGGCGTGTGGCCAAAGGTGCGTTGACCGAGTTGCTCGACCAATTCAGGCAACGATTTTGCGTTGGTGCCCAGATGCGCATTGATCTCCACCCACGCCGCCGCCGAGGGACCCGCAACATTTTCGGGTCGTTCGCAATCCGCAATGCGCTCGGCATAGGGCAAGCGATCAAAGGCAGCGCGGGAAGTTTTACGCTGGACGGCGGGTTTGCAGCGATCCCAAGTGCCTGCATCGTCCATGGTGAGAATCTTCAGGTAAATCTCCCGATCCTTCTTCGCATCTTTGGACGCAGGCATTAGCATTCCCAGAATGGACGCCCGCACCAGAATCAGCGGCTTGCGCCCCCACCATTTGCCCAGACCGGTGAGCGTCTGACTGGCACCCGCCTTGCGCTCTTTATAAGACTCCGCGGAGAGGCGGGCGATGGGGAACTGCGTTTCGATGAATGTCGCCATTTGGGATTAATCCGCCGCTATAGCGATAGTGAAAGTTGTGAGTGACCCAGCAGCTCACGCCGCGCGCGCGGGGACAATCCTTCACCTTTCACAAATGTATTGTCTGCAAGCGCCGCACGCAGCGCTTTGCGCCAGCCAACCCCTTTTTGCATTGCTTGCCCTGTGGTCGCTACGGTCATCGTAAAAAGCCACCAGCGCTCTTCAGGGGCGAGGGCTTCCCAGTTGCGTAGAGCATTGGGTATGTCATCAGGTGAGGCTTCTTCCACGGCCCAACACAGAATGCAGAGCTCTTTGCCTAGCGATGGATGCACTGGAACAGGCTTACTCGGATTCTTCATGAACTTAGCTGCAGGCAGACCATTGGCGCGTAAGCGACGATTGGCCTCTTCCCAAAAGGTGGGTGCCAACGCAAGCCAGCGTCCCCGATCAAGGATCACTCGAAGTGCACGGTCTGTGGGTGTTGGTACGTCTACCGAGCGCGCCCCTAGTTGGTCAAGGTCATGCCCGCGGTGCTCGGTAATGCAAATCATGTCGGAGGCCGCGGTGCCTTTCGGTACGTCAATAAGGAATCCATGACGAGCTTCCTCGGGCAAAAAGCCAAGGCCGATAGTTTTTCGTTGTGAGCTTGAGTTAGCGCGAGCCATTAGATTATTGCTTTACTTTCGCAGCATTGAACTGCTGGTCAGTTGCCTTTAACCAGTCGAGCAAGGCTTGCCCAGTGGGAAAGCCCAAAGACCCCACGGACATACGCAGCCTGCCACCCCCAACGACTTCCTGTAGCTTCTCGGTAACGGTCTTTACGCCAGCGTGGTCGTAGCCATCATCCAATGCCCCCGAGTACTCCAGACTTTGTTGCCCATCGGTGCTTTCAGCGGTCAGACCAATGTCGTAAAGACGTACCCCGGGCGTCTTTACTAGCTGCTGAATCAAATCCCAGACCGCAGTTGCATCGTCGAGTTTGGTCTGTTGCAGCCAACGTGCCGGCGTTTGGGGGTCAATAGTCGGCCGAGGCTCCTGGCCTTGCTGCGGGATTGTGATCTTTATAGCCTCTGAAGCGAGATCGAATTCAGAGCTAACAGCAACCGCACAAACAACCCGGCATTTTTCAGGAACGCGGAATTTTCCGTCGTAAGTGGCGAAGCCAGAGTTAGCGGGCGATGAACCATCGGTGGTGTATCGAATAGCAATGCCATTCGCCTTGGGTAGCGCCAAGAGTTCAACTTCGTAATGATCGCCGCGGTTGTGCAGCTGATACTTGAGTCTGAGTTTTGGTGACCACTCCCTTACCTCGCTAAAACGTGTCAGCGCCTCGGGGTCTATGGCCATAAAGCGGTAGCACAGACCCTTGGCCTCAAAGCGAGCTGGCGTCGGCACATGGCTAGAGGCTTTCGTCGGATCAGTCCGGCCCCTCTCGTACACCAGACTAGGTGCATGTAGGGGCTCAAGCCTGAGATAGGTGACGCCATCGCCATCGTCTTGAACCGACAGTTCACGGATCGACACTTCTGGCACGGGTGCAGGAAACGGTCCGCGACGGATGTGGTTACCTTCTTCGCGCCACAGACCACGCCGCAAACAGTCGGCTTTTAGGTCATCGAGCGCCGAGATTTTGTGCAGCGGCCAGCTTGTAGTGACTGCGGCCGCGCGCTTAAAGTCTGACCAGAGCACCACTTTCGTCTCGGCAGACCCAAAGAGTCTGGTTTCTGCACGGCTGCGGAAGCTTTCATCATCAATTTTAGTGGTAAATTTCTGCGCGCCCTCAAGCGTTTTTCGCACCGTGGCCTCACCACTGCCGTTACCTGCAAAAGCCAAGTCAGTGCCGGTTGCACGCAATGCTGCATTGATAGAGGGATAGACGATCGTATCAAAGGCTTCTTTCAACGCCGCTGTGAACTGCAGGCCGACGCGGTCACGCAGTGCATCCAACGCACGCCACTGCGGATCGTCCGACGGCGTACTCTCGCTTTTGAGTTCGTCCTCAATACTTTGCAAAGCCCGCGTCTGGCGCGCAGAGTCCAGCACCTTTTGGAAGGTGTCTCTTGAGCCAGTCAGAAACAGCACGCGGTTTTTATATTGCTGCTGCTCCCACCATGCTTGCCAATCGGCAGAAATAGGCAATTGGTTCGCCTGACCACCAGGACGCACGATCACCAGCGTGGTTTTTTCCTGATCAATCTGTACCTCATCGAGCGGTGGCAGCACTTTGATCACTTGATAGCAATCACGCAACGTGGCCGAGAAATAGGACTCGAGATGCTCGCGCAGCATCCGGTCTACTGTTTCAGCGTGCAGGGAGAGTGCCGTAGAACGAAGCTTTGCCGCGAGGTTCTGCTGGTTCTTGAAGAAGAGCCGCCCGTCAGCTGAGTTATGTAGGTACCACGCGCGGGTTGCCAATTTGTCGAGAACATTGGCCTTAAACGTGCTGAGGTCTCGCCCGGGCCGCTGTAAACAATCGACGAGTTGGTATTCACGAAGCCCATGAATAGCGCCGGGTGTCGTTGATAACGACGCGACCAAGATCAGGCGTGCCGCATCTGAGGCATCTGAGTTGCCATTGGCAACATCAATTTGCTCTACTTCGGACTCGCCCCCATGGGCAACGTCGTGCGCAATGGCCTCACTCAGTGAGGGATTGATAGTCCGGATTTCGGATGCAATCTCATCTACGTTCAGATCAAGATCGTAGGGATGGATCAGGTCGATGCGATCGGCTTTTTTCGAGTTCCATAAATTAGCGACAACCATTTGCATGAGGCGTATGACACCTCTGGTTTGTTGGAAGCCATCGTTTTCTTTGAACTTGCCGACCAGTTCGCGCAGATCCGGATGAAAAGGGTAGGCGTCGGTGACTCGGGTAAACAGAGATTCCGGTGACGTCGTGGTAAGCCCCATCTTGCTGGCCTCGCGCAAGGCCTCACGATAGGCGTCGGCGATTTTTTGAATTTCAGCTGCCGGCGCTACGGTTTCGAAGAGGCGTTTGCGCAAGATGTGGTAGAGCTCATCGCCATTGGGGTTCACAGGTGTGATGGGCACTGCGATGCGCTTTGACTCAGAGGTTATGCCTTGAATTGCCCGACTAAGCGCCCCCTGCAAATTGGCTTGGCCAACCGTAAAATTAGTGCCAGCAAGATCTGATAACACCAAACAAACGTTGTCCATCTCCGCGACGGCCACGAACAGGTTTGCCAGCGCCGCGGTCGTCACAACACTCAGATCCGCGTTGCCGACAGGAACCGCGACCGCGTATTCCAGATACGGCGGGAGCTCGTCTAAAAACATGACCAGCGGATCACCACCGAGCAGCTGTTTCCATGCATCAGGACTGGGAGCGCTCAGAAGTGGCGATATGTAGCTTGCGAATGATTCTGCTTTGCCTAGTTGTTCGGCAAAAGCGCCCCAAATGCCACCTTTGGCATCGGTGCTCCGACCGTTAAAACCTATAACGCGACAGCGACCGAGCTTGGGGGCGGGGTTGTCTTCTCCGAGAACTTTTTTTCGCAGTTCAGGATCTTTAGCCAAAAGGCCCAAGGCAATCATGCTGTGCGTTTTGCCGCCGCCCATCGCTTGTGAAAGCATGAATACAGAAGACCCTGCACCGGTACCCGATAGATGCCGAAAAGCCCGATCGACCAGCGTCAGCATTCCGGATGTGAAATAGTTCTCGTCAAAGAACTCTTTCCCGTGGACTTTTCCCTTTAGAAAGGTATCTAGACTGAGAACAGTGGCGCGCCGATCGGCGACAAATACGGAGGGCCGGGGTTTGCAGAGGGTCTGAAGTGTCATGGTTTTTGATCCCAGTTATGGTTCTACGTCATCAAGGATCGAGCGGATGCAGGAGGTTATTTCCCCGGCGCTTTTGAGTAATCCAACAAGCCAATAAGCTCTCGTCATTTTTCCGCTCTCCCCTTATTTACACTAGGCATTACCCGGATCAATTTCTGCTCTTCTGTTGATTGGGCAGTGAGCTTTCGCTCCTCGATCCACTTCATCACGTCTGCCCTCGGAAAGCGCGAAGACCCTGCCACTTTGAACCCAGAGATGTCGCGTTTTTGGGCAAGTCTTGAGATCGTTTTTTCGTCCACATCCAAGAACGCCGCAACGTCTCGAACGGTCATGGCTGGTTCGGCCTAGCGTTCAGCCTCACGTTCGTCGTGGAGCTTTGGCATCGATTGCTGCTTGATCCAGCTATCGATGTCCGCACGTGAAAACCGCCAGCTGCCCCCGACTTTGAAAGCAGGGATCTGCTTGGCTGCAGCCAACCGGTAGATCGTGCGCTCCGTGACTTTTAGGTAATCCGCCACTTCCTTGATCGTCAGAATTGCGCCAGCGCCCGCACTCGATGCCATGGACTTTGCCGTTCTCTCGAAAAAAAAGACAGGATAAAGCAAAATTTTCAATCCTTGGACGAAAGATTGGCGGCCGATGTAGGCTCGTAAGGTGATCTTCGGGCATGCCTCAATGCGCCAGTAGGCTTGGGTTGTCGCTATGCAGGTGAAGCCATCGGCGGGCGTTGGCGCATGGCACAAGCGAGCCTTGATGCTCGATCGCGGGATTCACCCTGCGGCCAGCGTTAAGCGTCCCGGCTTAGCCCCTTGCCGCTGACGCCGCGGGCAACCCCCCAGCACGCCTGTGTTAACGCCCAACCATCACCCGCGCCGCTTGCCGCCTTTGACACCGCTGTCAGCGGGACTGGGCGATAGCGCGGGTGGCCGCCGATGGTGGGTGGCTTGTTCAAACGCATAGGCCAGGCGGAACAGCGTGGCTTCGTCGTATGGGCGGCCCATTAATTCTAATCCGACCGGCAAATTACCCGGCGCAAAACCTGCCGGCACGCTCAGGGCTGGCAGCCAGCTCTGGGCGGCGATGAGTGTATTGGTGGGGTAGGTGAGGGTGGTCCACACGCGGGTGTTGAGCTGCTCGCGGGTGGGTGGCACCACCTGCACATCCGGGAACATCAGTGCGTCCAAACCCTGTGCTGCCATCAGGTTGGTGAGCTGGCGTTGGAACAACTCGCGGGCGGCTAGGCGTCGGAAATACAGCGGGTCGTATTCGGCTTGGTCGGGTCCCACCACGCAGGCCTCCAGCAGGTCCAGCATGGGGTGGTAACGCCTGGCCTCAAAAATTTGCCCCAAACTGCGCAACGGGGCCGTGGGACGGGTGGCGAGAAATCTATTGAGGTCACTTTTAGAGCAGTTCACATACAAAGACGTATCGTTCAATTGCTGCGCGAGGTTGGCAATCTCCAGTGGGATCACCTGCGCCCCGGCGACCTCCATCGTGATACAGGCGGCGCGCATCAAGGCATTGACTGGGGCTGCGTAGGGATTGTCATCGGCCCCCATGGCGTTGGTCACCAGACCGATGCGCGCGCCTTGCAGGCCGTCGCGATCCAGCGCTGCGACATAGGGTTGGTGTGATTTGGCGATGGTGTAATTGACGCTCAGCGAGTCGGCCGGATCGTAACCGGCGATCACCTCAAACACGCGCACCGCATCGGTGACGGTACGCGCCATCGGCCCCACGGTGTCTTGAAAAAACACCAGCGGTGAGCTGCCCGCGCGGCTGACCACGCCGGGGGTTGAGCGAATGCCAACGAGGTTGCAATGAGATGCGGGCACCCGGATGGACCCACCGCAATCGGTGCCCAATCCCACGCTCGCAAAATTGGCGGCGATGGCCGCGCCGGTGCCGCTGCTGGACCCGCCCGGATCGCGATCCAGCGCATAAGGATTACGGGTCTCACCGCTGCGTGAGGAATACGCCCACCAGGACGTGGCGAAATCGGGCAGGGTGGTTTTGCCTAAGATAATCGCCCCGGCGGCTTGCAGGCGGCTGACCACCGTGGCATCCGTTGGTGGGTAGTGCTCGGCAAACGCCATGCTGCCGTAACTGGTGGGTAGGGTGGCGGTGTCGATATTGTCCTTCAGGAGCACCGGCACCCCATGGAGCGGACCTTGTAACTGGCCGGTGGCGGCGAACGCGCGATCAAGGGTGCGGGCCACGGTGCGTGCCGCGGAGTTTAAGCTGACGATGGCGTTGAGTTGCGCGCCGGCTTGGTCGTGCGTCTTGATGCGCTGTTGGTAGCCCGCGACCAAAGCTTGGGCCGTTAGTGCGCCGCTACGGAATGCCGCGTGGATGGCGCTGATGGAAGTT
>CAMCWG010000046.1 GCA_945882005.1 Bordetella parapertussis | reverse complement strand
CCGCACGCGCGAAAAGGGCCAGCATCCGGCTACACGCACCTTTCAGGCTTTACGGATTTACATCAATCATGAACTCGAAGAGCTCGAGAGCGCCCTCCCGGCAGCTCTGAGCTTATTAAAAACAGGCGGACGTATGGCCGTGATTAGCTTCCATTCGCTGGAAGATCGCGTCGTCAAGCAGTTCATCAACGCAGCATCCCGACCGGAAGCTGCGTATGCTCGCCTCCCCCTGCGCGAAAGTGAAATGCCTCAGCCTGTGCTGTTGGCGCTTGCACGCATATTGCCCAGTGATGATGAAATTTCTGAGAATCCACGGTCGCGCTCAGCTGTGTTGCGCGTAGCTGAACGTACTCGAACGCCTTTCGGTACCGACGGTGCGCAGGCCTTTATGCCTCGTGTCCGTCGTGAAACAGCACGCTCTAAAAAAGGAGCGCGTTGATGGGGCGTCTTTCCGTGCTGGCCGCCATTGTGTTGATGTTCTCGGCGATCTCATTAGTGACGGCGCGGTATCAGGCACGGCAGCTTTACAACCAACTCGATAAATACACGACGCAAGCCGAAGATCTCGAAATTGATTGGCGTAAGTTGCAGTTGGATCGTGCCCAGGCGTCTCGCAATGCCCATGTCGATAAAGTCGCACGCGAAGAGCTTCGCATGAACGTGATCGCGCCAGAGCGCACGATCTACGTCAGCCAGCCTACTGCTGGCCAACCATCTGCGAGTCAGCTAGCC
The DNA here is from genome assembly GCA_945882005.1 of Bordetella parapertussis. GTDB lineage: Bacteria > Pseudomonadota > Gammaproteobacteria > Burkholderiales > Burkholderiaceae_B > Zwartia > Zwartia parapertussis_C. Next base: position 12,740 of record CAMCWG010000046.1, on the reverse strand, counting down.
CCAGCTGCTGGGGGGCGCCGATGAAGCACATGCCGTTCTTCAACAACCCGATGCTTAAGGTGCCCTATCCGTTATGGCGCGGGCGCTTGGTGTTGTCGTTGATCGGTATTGCGTTTTTGGCGTTAGTGGGCAGAGCAATCTATTTGCAGGGTTTCACGACTGAGTTTTTACAGCAGCAAGGCGAAAAGCGCTATGAGGTGACGCAGCCCTTGTATGCCAGTCGCGGCAAGATACTTGATCGCAACGGTGTGGTGTTGGCCGCGAGTATCCCGGCACGGGCGATAGGTTTCACACCAAAGCACGCTCAGCCGCTCAGTGCTGAACGCTTGAAAAAATTAGCTGAGCTGCTTGATATGCCCGAGACCGATCTCAGTAAGAAGATCGATCCAGAGAAAAAGACTTTTATTTATTTGAAGCGACAGGTCCCCATTGAGGTCGCTCAGCAGATACAAAAAATGCGTGTGCCAGGCATCAGCTTGCACAGAGATAATCGACGCTACTACCCTGAAGGTGAAGTGGCGGGCAATATCGTTGGCCTAAATACACTGGATGACCACGGCCAGGAAGGTGTTGAGCTCGCCTTTAACGATCAGTTAGCCGGAAAAGGTGGAAGTCGCCGAATCTTGCGCGACCGGATGGGGCGGCAGATTGATGACGTGAAAGATGTAGATCTTGCAGTAGATGGTCGTGACATACAGTTATCGATCGATACGCGGATTCAGTATCAGGTTTATCGCGCGCTGCAAGAAGCGATGGTGACGAATAAGGCGAAGGGTGCTGCCGCAGTCGTGATCGATATCAAGTCCGGCGAGATACTGGCCCTGGGCAATATGCCAACCTATGATCCGAACAAGCGAGAAACGTTTCGTAGCGGCAATATGCGCAATCAGGCCCTAACGGATACGTTTGAGCCTGGCTCCATCATGAAGCCTTTCACGGTCGCACTGGCACTTGAGCTTAGCCGCATTACGCCAGCGACACAGTTCCGGACTGGTAATGGAAAGTTCACCTATCAAGGTGCAACGATCAGTGATGTGAGCGCGAACGGAACGCTCGATCCAGCCGGAATTTTGCTCAAGTCGAGCAATATCGGGATGACGTTGATTTCGGAGAAGCTTGAGTCCCGGGAGATGTGGACGCGCTTTAATGAGCTGGGCTTAGGTCAAATGCCTCAGACTGGGTTTCCAGGTGAGGTGCCAGGTCGCTTGCGACCCTGGGAACGCTGGCGCTTGATTGAGAAGGCGACCATGTCATACGGCTATGGTTTATCTGTATCGTTATTACAGATGGCGCGCGCGTACTCCGTGTTTGCGCGTGATGGGGATATGGTGAGCTTGAGCTTGATGAAGCGGGATCAACCGCCAGCCACGGTTCAAGTTTATCCGCCAGATGTTGCGCGGCGTGTACGCTTGTGGCTCGAAGCCGCGGCGGGACCTGAAGGTGCAAAGGCCGCGCAAGTGCAGGGCTACCGCGTCGCAGGTAAGAGCGGTACCGCACGCAAAATTGTCGACCGTAAATACAGTACCAGCCGCTATCGCGGCTCTTTTGTCGGTTTCGCGCCGGTATCCGATCCTCGGTTTGTTGTGGCGGTGACGATCGATGAGCCGAGTTCGGGTGTGTATTACGGCGGACGTGTTGCTGCGCCTGTTTATGCAAGTATTGTGGGTAGCACCCTGCGGATTATGGGTGTTCAGCCTGACGCACCGTTTGCTTCGACGGTCGCGACGACGCAGGGAGGCACGCGATGATTCGTGCAGAACTGATCACTAAAAACGTACCGATCGCGACGCTCATTGAGAAGCTCGGTGCGACAGCCAAGGCTAGCGCGCAGTTGCACATGGATTCACGTGCCCTGAAGGCAGGGGATATTTTTGTTGCGTGTCCTGGCGTAGTGGGTGATGCGCGCGCTTTCGTTGATGCAGCGATTCACGCAGGTGCTGCCGGGATTGTTCTGCACGTTGACAGTGCGAATGCATGGCAAGATCGGTCAGCCGCTATTCCAATTTTCGGTGTCGAGCATTTGGCGACGCGTGTGGGGGAATTTGCCGATGCCTGGTATGGCCAACCCTCGGCACAGCTTTGCGTGGTTGCAGTAACTGGTACGAATGGCAAAACAAGTTGTGTGCAGTGGTTAGCCCAATCGTTGCGTGGTGAGGGCGTTGCCGTTGGCACCCTTGGTACGTTAGGCGTGACTTATCCCGATGGCATGAGTGCGACAGGACAGCTAACGACCCCTGATGTTGTGTCGGTGCACCGAACCTTGGCTGAGATGCGGACTCGTGGTGCCGAGGTGGTAGCGCTGGAGGCTTCGTCGATTGGTCTAGACCAAGGGCGCTTGAATGGTGTGCGTATCGCACACGCGGCATTTACAAATTTGTCGCGCGACCACCTCGATTACCACCTGACAATGCAAGCGTACGAAGCAGCAAAGCTGCGCTTGTTCGGACATGCAGGTCTGCAGGGTGTCGTACTTAATGTAGATGACCCTGTTGGTGTAAAGGTCGCGCGTTCGGCCACAGTGCCGGTGACCACCTTTAGTCTGTCGCGTCAGGCGGATTCGGCGAATCTCACGGCACGAGATCTTTCTACTAATGCGCGTGGCGCAGCCTTTGTTTTGTGCGAGCACGCGGAGTGCGTCGAAATACAGACGCAAGTGCTTGGTTCACATAATGTTGCAAACCTTTTGTGTGTTGCAGGGCTCTTGCGTCAGCTTGGCTGGAGCTTATCGCGTATTGGCGCTGCCTTTGAGAAAATTGAGCCTGTCAGCGGAAGATTGCAACGAATTTATCCAATTGTTTCGCGAACGCCGAGCCCAATGGTTGTAGTGGACTACGCCCATACCCCCGATGCGTTGGAGCGCGTATTGCGCACTCTGCATATCGTTGCGCAAAGCCGTAGCGCAAAATTGTGGTGCGTGTTTGGTTGCGGTGGGAATCGGGATGCGGGCAAGCGTTCTCTGATGGGTGCCGTTGCGCAAAAGCTTGCCGATCGCGTTGTTGTGACGAGCGATAACCCGCGCGACGAAGCGCCTCAAGCCATTATTGCGGACATTATTGCGGGCTTATCGAGTGGTGCAGCGAATGTGTTGATTGAGGCTGATCGCGCTCAGGCGATTCTGCATGCGGTCCTGGGCGCTGATCCCGAAGATATCGTTTTGCTTGCGGGCAAAGGACATGAGGCTTATCAAGAAGCAAACGGTCAGCGCATCGCTTTTGACGATGGTCAATGGGCCCAGGCTGGTTTGATGTTGCGTCAAGAGTGCAGTGTCCAGACCGACTCCAGAAAGCTTGAGACAGGGGCAGTATTTTTAGCCCTGCGTGGAGAAAATTTTGATGGGCACGACTACCTAGGTCAAGTGGCTGGTGCTGGTGCAGTCGCAGCGTTTGTTGATCAGCCCGATACCAATGTAGCGCTGCCGCAGATTGCGTTGGGAGATACACGTATAGCGTTGCTGGCACTTGGACGCGCATGGCGTAAGCAGTTTTCCATACCTATCATCGCAGTGACTGGTAGTAACGGCAAAACAACGACTAAAGAAATGATCGCCTCTATTCTCGCCGCATGGGTCGGTGAGGAAAATCGGTTAGCTACCGCGGGTAATCTAAACAACGAGTTAGGTGTGCCGCTGACACTGCTCAGACTCCGTGCGCAACATCGCGTCGCTGTGATTGAGTTGGGGATGAATCATCCTGGTGAGATCGGTGTTCTCGGCAGTGTGACACTGCCAACAGTTGCTCTAGTAAATAACGCCCAGCGCGAACATCAAGAGTTTATGGTGAGCGTTGAAGCGGTCGCGCTCGAGAACGCTACAGTATTTGATTCGCTCATGCCAGGCGGCACGAAAGTCTTTCCCGCGGATGATGCGTTCACCTCGCTGTGGGCCGACTTGGCCGGTCAGCACGTATCAAGTACGTTTGGGCTGACTGCGCCTGCACGTGTGTGGGCCAGTGATATCGAGTCAGATGTTTTAGGCTCTAGCTTCGTATTGCACACACCGCTGGGGCAAGCAGAAATTGTTTTGTCCGTACCAGGGATGCACAACGTACGCAATGCACTGGCTGCGACAGCATGCGCGCTGGCAAGTGGGGCTTCGTTGGCCGCCGTCGCGCAGGGATTGCAAGGCTTTAGCGCTGCGAATGGCCGCATGCAGCCGCACCGCCTCGCGGATGGTCGAGTTTTGATTGATGACACATACAACGCGAACCCAGACTCCGTTCGAGCTGCGATCGATGTGTTGGCAAGCTTGCCATCACCGCGTGTGCTAGTCCTAGGGGATATGGGTGAGGTGGGTAATAACGGACCCGCCATGCACATGGAAGTTGGCGCCTATGCACGTGCATGTGGTGTCGACACACTATTGACCTTAGGGGATGCTACACGCGCGAGCGCTCAAGCCTTCGGCCAGGGAGCAAGCCATTGTGAATCGCCGGAACAGGCGTGCGAGTTGCTTGGCAAGATGCCGATAGCCAGTTTGCTCGTGAAAGGATCGCGGTTCATGCGCATGGAGCGTGTGGTACGCGGATATATAGAAAGATTTGGGACAGCTCCCGGGGAAGTGGTGAAGCATGCTGTATGAGTTGTTCGGTTGGTTAGCAGATAACCACATACGTGGTTTTGGCGTATTTGAGTACATCACACTGCGTGCAGTGTTGGCGTGCGCCACCTCTTTGCTCATTGGTTTGTTGGCAGGCCCATGGGTTATTCGGAAGTTAACCGAACTGAAAATTGGCCAGGCTGTAAGAAGCTATGGGCCTGAGTCCCACCTTGTCAAAACGGGTACCCCCACCATGGGTGGCGCACTTATTTTGATTTCTATTGGTGTAAGCACTTTGCTTTGGGCCGATTGGAGTAACCGCTTTGTTTGGGTTGTTTTGCTCGTGACCTTTGGCTTTGGCTGGATTGGCTGGGTCGATGACTACCGCAAGGTCGTACATCGCGACCCAGAAGGTATGCCTGCGCGTCAGAAGTTTTTTTGGCAGGCTTTGATTGGGGTAGTTGCAGCTGTTTATCTAACGTTTGCCATCTCGGCGCCCGGAACGAGCAACGTGCTGCCTTTGATGCGAGACTGGGTCAATAGCGGCTTTACGTTGGTGTTGCCAACCCGAACTGACTTGATCGTGCCGTTTTTTAAGACAGTTAGCTATCCGCTGGGAGTATTTGGTTTTGTATGTTTGAGCTGGTTTGTGATTGTCGGAACAAGTAATGCCGTGAATTTGACGGATGGACTTGATGGTCTGGCGATCATGCCGACGGTGATGGTCGGTTCGGCCTTGGGCGTGTTTGCCTACGTCGTTGGTCGTGTCGACTATTCGCGCTATTTACTGTTTCCATACATTCCTGGCGCCGGCGAATTGATGGTGTTATGCGCCGCACTTGCTGGAGCAGGATTGGCGTTCTTATGGTTTAACGCCTATCCCGCGCAAGTTTTCATGGGTGACGTCGGTGCTCTTGCGCTAGGTGGCATGCTAGGAACAATTGCCATTATTGTGCGACAGGAAATTGTTTTGTTCATCATGGGCGGAGTGTTTGTTGTTGAAACTCTCTCTGTGATGATGCAGGTTGCATGGTTCAAATACACCAAACGGAAGTATGGAACCGGTCGACGAATACTACGCATGGCACCCTTACACCATCACTTTGAAGTGGGTGGTTGGAAAGAGACTCAGGTAGTCATTAGATTCTGGATCATCAGCATGATGCTGGTGCTTGTCGGTTTGGCCTCACTCAAAATTCGATGAACGATACGACTACCGTTACCGTTTTTCCCCCTCGCGTCCTGATCGTTGGACTTGGCGAGACAGGCATTGCTGCCGTGCGCTGGTGCGTTCGTCAGGGGGCAAGCGTACGCGTTGCCGATACACGGCCAACGCCCGCTGGCCTTGAAGCACTGCGTCAAGATCTTCATGCTGCTGCGGTTGAGTTTCACCTCGGTTGTGATGTGTTTGCTGAGTCCCTATTAGAGGAAGTGGATGCCTTGGTGTTGAGCCCTGGGCTCGCTCCAGGCATGTCTCCTGTGCGCGAGTTGCTTGATGCTGCACGCGCGAGGTCGATCGAAGTCATTGGCGAGATCGAGTTGTTCGCGCGATCGCTCGCGCAGCTCAAGGACGAGAGGGCGTATGCGCCCAAAGTACTGGGTATCACCGGGACCAATGGCAAGACGACCGTCACAGCGCTCGCCCGTCATATGCTGGCTGCCGCTGGAATGAATGCCCGTGCTGCTGGAAACATTAGCCCAGCCGCCTTGCATGCACTAAGTGATGCGCTGGACTCTAATGACCTGCCCGATGTCTGGGTTCTGGAGCTGTCGAGTTTCCAGCTCGAAACGACAAAGAGCTTACGCTGCACAATGGCAACTGTGCTGAACCTGACGCAGGATCACTTAGATTGGCATGTCACCATGGAGGCCTATGCCGCGGCAAAGGCTCGCATTTTTGATATGACCGACACGCTGCTCGTCAATCGAGATGATGCGCGAGTCATGAGCATGGTTGATTCACTCGGCACTTTAAATGTGCGCAGTTTTGGTCGCGATGTGCCGATGCTGGCTGGTGATGTAGGCATTGATACCAATAACGGTGTGACTTGGCTCTGTATGAGTGAGCCCACCGAGTTTGAAGACGATTTGCCTACGCCGGTCAAGCGTAAAAAGAATGCGCCTGAACCACAGAGACAGCCCGGTAGAACAGTGCGCATGATGCCGGCAGATGCCTTAGGTATTAAGGGCACGCATAACGCCTTGAATTGCCTCGCAGCACTGTCGCTTGCGCGCGCTTGTGGTGCTGGACTTGCGCCAATGTTGCGTGCAGCCACTGAGTATCTTGGTGAGCCACACCGAATGGAGTTTGTTCGTACTGTTGGTGGCGTCGACTTCTTTAATGACAGTAAAGGAACCAATGTCGGAGCGACGGTAGCTGGACTGGACGGTCTTGGTCGTCGGTTCGTATTGATTGCTGGCGGCGTAGGGAAGGGTCAGGACTTCTCTCCGCTCGGGCCTGTGATTGCTAAGCATGCTCGGGCAGTCACCCTCATCGGACAGGACGCGAATCTGATTGCGCAGGTGTTGAGTCCGAGTGCTGTGCCGATTGAGTTCGCGACGGATATGCACAATGCGGTCGTGCGTGCGTTTGCACATGCAAGTGAAGGTGATGCAGTGGTGTTGTCGCCCGCTTGCGCGAGTTTTGATATGTTTCGTAACTATCCGCACCGCGGGCAAGTGTTTTCTGACGCTGTGTCTGAGTTGGCACTTGAGCAAGGGGAGGTGGTGTGAGCCTCTTTGCTGAGTTGACCGCGAGTGTCAATGCCGTGCCACCTGGGCGCACGACGATGCGCAACTATGACTTGGCATTGATCGTTGCCACGGCCATTTTGGTTGGCATCGGCATTTTGATGGTGTATTCAGCTGCGATCGCGTTGGCGGACGGGCCGCGCGGGCAAAACTTTAGCCGTTACTCATTCGTTATCCGACAATCAGTTTTTGCTGTGGTCGGTACTTTCTTGGCCACACTGGTGCTGACGGTGCCCATCGAGTCTTGGCGCAAGACCTGCATGTGGTTTTTTGGTTTTGCAGTGCTCTTGCTTGTATTGGTCTTGATCCCGGGAATTGGACGTAAAGCGAATAACGCTTGGCGTTGGTTGCCAATTGGTCCCTTGACCTTCCAACCCTCTGAGATGATGAAGCTCGCGATGGTGATATTCACTGCGGACTATGTAATTCGCAAGCAGGAATATATCCAAAGCTTTAGGCGTGGCTTTTTACCGATGGCTGTGATTCTTGGTGCTGTGGCTTTTCTTTTGATGAAAGAGCCTGATCTTGGGGCGTTGATTGTCGTCGTGTGTATTGCGATGGGAATTTTGTTTCTGGGCGGAATCAATGCGCGGATTTTTTCGGCGTTAGTAGGTGGCCTGCTCTTTGCCTTCTCTATGGTGATTTGGCTCTCGCCTTGGCGACGTGAACGGGTATTCGCTTATTTGGATCCCTGGAACCCGGACTATGCGCAGTCTAAGGCGTACCAACTATCACATTCGCTCATGGCGATTGGTCGGGGCGAATGGACAGGTGTTGGTCTTGGCGGCAGTGTCGAGAAGTTGCACTATCTGCCGGAGGCGCACACTGACTTTATCGTGGCAGTGATCGGCGAGGAGCTCGGATTTATCGGAATTTTCTTGGTTGTCGCCCTGTTTGCCATCATCATCTATCGCTGCTTTGAGATTGGTCGGCAGGCCATTGCAATGGAGCGAGTGTTCGGCGGGTTGATTGCCCAAGGCGTCGGCGTATGGTTTGGCGTACAGACATTCATCAACATCGGTGTGTGCTTGGGTTTGTTGCCCACTAAAGGCTTGACCTTGCCGCTTGTCAGCTATGGCGGTTCGGGCATTCTGATGAATTTGATCGCCATCGCTGTGGTCTTGCGTGTCGACTTTGAGAATCGCAATTTGATGCGGGGAGGAAGAGCATGAGCGTGATCTCCCCAGTCATTCTCATTATGGCAGGCGGTACAGGTGGCCACATCATGCCCGGCCTTGCTGTTGCCGACGTACTGCGTGACCGAGGCTGGACAGTCCGCTGGTTGGGGCATCCTGAGAAGATGGAGGGTAAGCTCGTTCCTGCTCGCGGCTACGAGCTATGTCCTCTGCTTTTTGCTGGCTTGCGTGGCAAGGGGTTTGTAGATCAACTCAAGGCGCCATTCCGTTTCATCCGCGCATTGACGCAGGCGTGGGGACACTTCACTCGTGTGAAACCAAACGTCGTCCTTGGTATGGGCGGTTATGTTGCTTTCCCGGGCGGCGTCGTCAGTGCCTTACGTGCAAAGCCCTTGGTACTGCATGAACAAAACGCGATCGCTGGTATGACAAATAGATACCTGTCGCACCTTGCCCGGCGTGTCTTGAGTGGCTTTCCAGGGGCACTTTCCGGTGCCGAGGTGGTCGGTAATCCCGTGCGTGAGGAGGTCGTGCGTCTTGCCGATCCGAGCGAGAGATATGGGCAGCGAAGTGGGACGTTACGCGTGTTGGTCGTAGGGGGAAGTCTAGGAGCGACAGCATTAAATACATTGCTGCCTCAAGCCTTTGCCCAAATGCCGTTGCAGGCACGACCGATTGTGACCCACCAAGCGGGGGCGCAACACATTGATGCACTGGAACGTGCATATGCAGGTGCAGGGGTACAGGCGCATTGCGTAGCCTTCATCGATGATATGGCGAGCGCTTTGGGCCAGACGGATTTGCTGATCTGCCGTGCAGGTGCGATGACTGTTGCCGAAGTTTCTGCCGCTGGCGTGGCCGCCTTATTTGTTCCTTTCCCGTTTGCCGTAGACGATCATCAGACCGCAAACGCAAAATTTTTGACTGATGCGGGAGCGGGCTGGGTGTTGCAACAAAAGGAGATGACCGCAGACGGTCTCGCGCAATGGTTATCGCTTCGCACACGTGAAGAGTTGAGCGGTGTAGCGCAGCGTGCGCGCACGCATGCTCAGCCGCACGCCGCGCAGCGGATTGCAGATATTTGCGAAGAGTTGGCGGGAGGCAAAATATGAAACATCGTCTTCAGCACATTCATTTTGTCGGAATCGGTGGTTCTGGCATGAGCGGTATCGCAGAAGTGTTGTTAAACCTGGGCTATCGGATTTCAGGTTCGGACCTCGCACATTCTGCGGTGACGCAACGTCTTCAGGGGCTTGGTGCGACGATTGCGCTGGGTCATCAGAAGGAGAACGTTCTTGGCGCGGATGCGATTGTGACGTCCACTGCGGTGGCGAATAACAATCCGGAAGTGATCGCCGCGCGTGAAGCTCGGATACCCGTCGTCCCGCGCGCCGTGATGTTGGCTGAATTAATGCGTCTTAAGCGCGGCATTGCCGTGGCCGGCACGCACGGCAAGACCACAACGACGAGTTTGGTCGCCAGTGTGCTCGCGGCAGGAGGGATGGATCCCACATTTGTAATTGGTGGTCGCTTGAACTCTGCTGGCGCCAATGCGGGTCTCGGCGCAGGGGACTACATTGTCGTGGAAGCAGACGAGTCCGATGCCTCCTTCTTGAATTTATTGCCTGTGATGGCCATCATCACCAATATTGATGCTGACCATATGGATACGTATGGGCATGATATTGCAAAGCTCAAGAGCGCTTTTGTTGAGTTCACGCAGCGCCTGCCATTTTATGGAAGTGCAATTGTTTGCTCGGACGATGCGAATGTACGTGACATCATTCCTTTTGTGTCGCGACCACTTATTACGTACGGTTTGAACGCTGACGCACAGTTTCGGGCGTCGAATGTACGCGCGGTCGGCACGCGGATGCAGTTCGATGTCTCGCGTGTAACGCGGCAAGGCACGATGCCATTGTTATCAATAGATCTGAATTTGCCAGGCAAACATAACGTGCTGAACGCCTTGGCAGCGATTGCTGTGGCGACCGAACTCGGCGTGGATGATCTTGCAATTGCTAAAGGCTTATCGGGATTCCGTGGTGTTGGTCGACGGTTCACCCAAATTGGCGATTTCGCTGCCACGAAAGGCGGTACGTTCAGCGTAATTGATGACTATGGTCACCACCCGGTCGAAATGGCTGCTACGTTGGCCGCTGCTCGTGGTGCATGGCCGAAGCGTCGTATCGTTCTGGCCTTTCAGCCGCATCGTTATACACGTACCCGCGATTGTTTTGAGGATTTTGTCAAAGTCCTGAGCTCGGCAGATGCGGTCTTGCTCACTGAGGTGTATGCCGCGGGTGAGCCTGCGTTGGTCGCCGCAGATGGAAGAGCGCTCGCGCGTGGTGTTCGTGTGGCTGGCAAGGTCGAGCCAGTATTCGTTGAGGACGTAACCGCCATGCCGGACGCAATCAAAAACTTTGCGCAAGATGGCGATGTCGTCATCGTCATGGGTGCGGGCTCGATTAGCAAAGTGCCGGATCAACTTGGGGGATCGCGATGACGCATTCGATGGGTCGTGTGGGCGTCCTGTATGGCGGCAAGTCTGCCGAGCGCGAGGTCTCGATCATGTCTGGCACTGGCGTGCATGCAGCGCTGGTAAGTCAGGGTGTCGATGCGCACTTATTTGATACTGGCGTGGGTAGCTTGGGTGACCTGGCGGACGCAAAGTTTGATCGCGTTTTTATCGCGTTGCATGGTCGCTTCGGCGAGGACGGTACCATTCAAGGAGCGCTGGAGTTATTGGGGATCCCTTACACGGGAAGTGGCCCCATGGCATCCAGCCTTGCAATGGACAAGATTATGACCAAGCGGATCTGGATCGAGGCTGGTTTGCCCACGCCGGGTTACGCAGCATTACACGATGCGCAAAGTGTAAAGAGCGCAGTTGAGCGGTTAGGTCTACCCCTCATGATGAAGCCACCACACGAGGGCTCGACACTAGGCATTGTCAAGGCGGCGCGGGCAGAAGAGGTTGTGGGTGCATATCAGCACGCGGCACAGTATGACGACGTCGTGTTAGCTGAGCAGTTTATTTCTGGACGCGAATTGACGGTGGCGATTTTGGGTGGTGGCGAATCTTCACGCGCCCTACCGCTCATTGAGATTGTTGCACCAGACGGCAATTACGACTATCAAAATAAATATTTTTCGGATGACACACGTTACTTGTGTCCTGCGCCGATTGAACCGGCACTGGCTACGCACATTGCTCAGATTAGTGTTCAGGCCTATCGAGCGCTTGGTTGTGAAGGCTGGGGGCGTGCAGATGTCATCCTCGATGCGGCGGGCAAAGCTTGGCTAATCGAGATGAATACTTCCCCAGGCATGACAGGACATTCGCTCGTGCCGATGGCAGCTAAAGCAGTTGGAATGGATTACCCCAGCTTGTGTATGCATATCTTGAGTGAGGCCCGCTGCAAAGTGGGTCGCCTCAAACAAGAGTAACGGAGTCAGTTGTGTGGAACGAAGCTCGTACGATCAATCGCTTCGCCAACACCCTTATGGTGTTGGCTGTGCTAGCTATGCTCGCAGGCGGTGTGTACTGGCTGATTCAGCGCCCGATTTTTGCGTTGACTGCGATCGAGATCGAGCCCGTACCAAACAGCACATTAAAGTACGTCACGCCAGAGAACCTTCAGTCGACGGTTGCCGGAAATCTGACTGGCAATTTCTTCACAATCGATCTGCTCGAAACACAGAGCGTCTTCGAAGAGGCGCCGTGGGTGCGCTCGGCAACGGTTCGTCGGATTTGGCCCAATATGTTGCGGGTATCGATCGAAGAGCAGCAACCGTTGGCCCTTTGGAACGACAACCAAATGATCAACACGTGGGGGCAAGCGTTTACTGCCAACCAGGGCGAGTTAGACGACGACACGCAGTTACCGCAGTTCGAGGGCCCAGAGGGCAAAGAGCTGTTGGTCGTCAACCGCTACGCGGAGATGACGAGCTGGTTCGCCCCGTTGGGTCTGAACGTGCGCAAGTTGTCCTTGAGCGATCGACTAGCTTGGGAAGCGACACTCTCAAACGATATGACGCTTGCCCTGGGGCGAGATCCAGGTGCCGACGCCCCAAACACGCAAGCCGGTATACCTGGCGCGTTACCCTTTGCCGCACGTATTCGACGTTTTGTACAAGCCTGGCCAGAAGCCAGTCAAAAAACCGGTGGTCGTGCTGTGACGCACGTCGACCTTCGCTATCCCAACGGCTTTGCATTGACGCTTGCTGCATTGCCAGAACCTATTCAACCTCAAAAGAAACGATAACGCCATGACCCGTGACATCAAGGATCTAATCGTCGCCCTCGACATCGGCAC
>CAMCWG010000045.1 GCA_945882005.1 Bordetella parapertussis | reverse complement strand
CGTCAACAAAACTTGGACATACATCGCAGCGCTCATCGCACCAAAGCAAATCGCGACACGACACCATGCATTCGTAGCCTTTTGCGTTGTTGCAATACTTTATCTGGCCGTGACAGTCGCAAAAATTGAACATTGCGTATCCGTCGGCATGTTGGGATGCAAATGAAATTAGATTTCAACTGGATGTTGCACAAATGGCACGCAATCACCTGGATCGTTCTAGGCCAGCGCCTGCGTGCAATTGCAGTGTTTGAAGACATGTTGCGCGCCTACCCTAACGATAGCTACGCGCTCGGTAGCCTAGCGCATCTCAAGGCTGAACTTGGTGACAAACAAGGCGCAATCGCCGTCTACGAGACTCTGGTCAAACAAAACAACGCGCCGGCTTACGCTTGGTTTAATTTGGGGTTCTTACAACAGGAACTTGAGTACCCCGTCGATGCCGAGACGTCATTCCGTAACGCCTTGGCACTCAACGAAGAGCTCGATCAAGCGTGGTACGGCCTCGGTTTGGCGCTGATCCAACAAGGAAGACTCGATGAGGCTGTTCAAGCGCTGGAGCGGAACACGCAATTACAGCCAATGAGCCCATATGCTTGGTACCAACTCGGTCGTGTGCATATGGATCGGCAAGCCCCCGATGAGACAACCAAGATCATTAAACATTTAAAAGGTTTTGAGCCGAAATTTGCTGCGCAACTTGAGCGTGAAACAGGCTTAGCGGTGCCGGTCTAACGCCGTCATCCGTACCGTATTTGAAAGGTTTTATTTGTAGTTCCGAAGTTCTGTCGTGCTTGTATTAAAAAATAGTAGTTAAGTTTTGTATCACCCAGTGTTATCAATGGACCCAGGCGCACCTGGCCCGAAACGATGAGGAGGCATTATTGTGCAACTAACCGAAAAACATCGGACGTACTGGCAAAAAAACCTAAATGTCACAGCGATTTTGCTGGCGATTTGGTTTGTTGTCACTTTTGTCGTGAGCTATTTTGCTCGCGATCTTAGCTTCAACTTCTTTGGTTGGCCATTCAGTTTCTGGATGGGCGCTCAAGGTTCGCTGATAGTCTACTGCGTGATCATTTGGTATTACGCTCGATACATGAATAAGCTCGACGTCGAACACGGCGTTGACGAAGAAGAGGAGGAATAACATGGCCGGAATGACACCTGATGAAGGCGGCATGTTTTCGTCAAACACGACGAATGCAGCCTTCAAAAAATCCTTAAATAAAGTCTACACCTGGTACACCGGCGGATTTGCTATCTTTGTGATCGCACTTGCGATTGCAGAGCAAATGGGTCTCTCGCGGGCGATGATTGGCTACATCTTTTTAGCCGCCACCGTTCTACTTTATGCCGGCATTGGTATCATGAGCCGCACCAATGATGCTGCCGAGTATTACGTTGCAGGTCGGCGTGTACCGGCAATCTATAACGGGATGGCGACGGGTGCAGACTGGATGTCGGCTGCTTCGTTTATCGGCATGGCCGGTACGTTGTATCTGACGGGTTACTCAGGTCTTGCGTTTATTATGGGTTGGACCGGCGGCTACTGTTTGGTCGCTCTGTTCCTGGCTCCTTACCTTCGCAAGTTCGGTCAGTTCACAATCCCTGACTTTCTTGGCGCACGTTATGACGGCAACCTGCCACGTCTGTTGGGTATCATCGCCGCAATTCTTTGCTCCTTCACGTATGTGGTTGCGCAAATTTACGGTGTCGGTCTGATCACGACGCGTCTTTCAGGCGTACCGTTTGAAATCGGTATCTTCCTCGGTCTGGGTGGCATCTTGGTTTGCTCATTCTTGGGCGGCATGCGTGCGGTGACTTGGACTCAAGTTGCGCAATACATCATTCTGATCATCGCCTACATGATTCCCGTGGTGTGGTTGTCTGTTAAACAAACAGGCGTCCCCGTTCCACAGGCAATCTATGGCTATCAGCTTGAAAAAGTAACCGCTAAAGAAGCAGAACTCATTAAAGATCCAAAAGAGCTTGAAGTTAGAGCGATCTTTAAGAAGCGTGCTGACGAAGCCGAAGCTAAGCTCAAGAATGTCCCAGCAGCAATGGCTGCCGACAAAGCTGCTGCAGAGAAGACCTTGGCTGACTTGAAAGCTGCCAATGCTGCCAAGCCTGCGATTGATGCGGCTGCGAGTGCATTAGCTGCCCTCCCAGCCACGGAAGCTGCCGCGCGTGCGAAGTACACTGCTGATCGCAATGCCAACAACGCCCGCACTGCTCCCTTGGCCGGCATGCCACGTCATGCAGCACAGTTCGCTGGCGATCCGAATGGTGATGCCAAAGCACAAGTGGCCTATGACACCTCGCGTCGTAACTTCTTAGCGCTGATATTTTGTTTGATGATCGGTACCGCTGCATTACCGCATATTCTGATGCGTTATTACACGACACCATCGGTTAAACAAGCGCGTGAATCGGTTACATGGTCGCTGTTCTTTATCTTCTTGCTGTACTTCACGGCACCTGCGTTGGCAGTTCTAGTCAAATACGAAGTGTTCCACGTGTTGGTCGGGACACCGTTTGACAAACTACCGGCCTGGATTGCCCAGTGGAGCACTGTAGATCCTGGTTTGTTGTCTGTCGCTGACGTCAACAAAGACGGTATCTTGCAGCTTGCCGAGATGCGGATTGGCGGTGACATCATCGTGTTGGCCACACCTGAAATCGGTGGTCTGCCCTATGTGATCTCGGGCATGGTTGCAGCGGGTGGTTTGGCTGCGGCGCTCTCTACCGCAGACGGCTTGTTGCTCACCATCGCTAACGCACTGTCGCACGACCTGTACTTCAAGATGATCAATCCAAACGCGCCCACCGCACGTCGTGTGTTGATCTCGAAGATCCTACTGCTCGTGGTCGCACTTGCTGCGGCGTATGTTGCGTCTAAGAAGCCTGCCGACATTCTGTTCCTTGTGTCAGCCGCGTTCTCCTTTGCCGCAGCGGCATTCTTCCCTGCCCTGACCCTGGGGATCTTCTGGAAGCGTGCAAACAAGTATGGTGCAGTCGCCGGCATGATTGGCGGACTCGGCATCACGTTCTACTACATGGCAACGACTCAGCCTTGGCTGCGTAGCGTGTTTGGTGTGACCTCACCAATTGAGCTCTGGTACGGTATCCTGCCAATCTCTGCAGGTGTCTTTGGTGTACCACTTGGCTTTGCCCTGATCATTGGTGTGAGCTTGCTCACACCAGCTCCGCGCAAAGACATTCAAGATCTGGTTGACCACGTGCGTTACCCAACGTTGCGTGCCTAAACGAAAGTAATTTCCCCCGCCGTGCGAGACTGCTGCGCTCAATCGGCTTTTTTGCCCCTTCGGGGGCATTTTTTTTGGAGAGCGAAAGCTTGACGCAGCTTTGAAAAAAATCTAGTGAGCTAACCGGCTGGGAGTGCCAACTTACGGCGCAGGAAGCGAAGGATCGTGCCCAGCACAGGAATCTGCTCGTACACCTGTGCGGCCGCATCCCAATAATCTCGATGCAACACAATCAAACCCTCAGTGTTGAGCTCAAATTCTGTACAGCCCGAAATACTCTGGGCTTTTCCCCTGCAGGAAAAATAAAAATCCCATGTCATGAACCCTGAAAGTCCATTGGATGCGATGCGCGTGACGACAAACCGAGGTCCATCCAACGTGTCAAACATATGCTGGAATACTTTACGCGTATCGTGACAGCCATGCAGATCATTAAATGGATCTATGAAGCGCGCCGAGGGAGAGTAGATCTCCTCGATGTTATTTAACGTCTGGGGACTCAGTTGCTCGAACCAATCTGCGATCTCACGAAAACGTTGCGAACGATCCAACGGTTGTACAGTATTCATCACATCCCCGTAGTTTTATGCACTAACCAAAATCGCAAGCGATAAGGTAGGCGACTAATCAGGCGCAACGTTCCGGCAAAGCCGCGCGGAAAACGGATTTCAAACCGTCCCTTCTGCAAGCCGCTCTTGATGCAGCCCGCAGCGTCCTTTGGGGTCATAAGACCTGGCATCTTAAAGTCATTACCCGAGGTCATCGGCGTCTCGACAAAACCTGGATTGATCAGGTAGACGTCTAGACCTTTCGGAGCGAGCTCAAAATACAAGGTTTCTGCCAAGTTGTTTAAAGCCGCTTTTGTTGAGCCATAGATAAGCGCCCGAGGCAGTCCGGTGTATGCCGAAATACTTGCGATCAGTGCGATTCCACCCGACTGTCGGCTTAAAAAATAAGGCACCAACGATGCGAGCGCCCGATACACACTGACCACATTAAGGTCAAAACTCTTTTGGACGTCAGACAGATTCAAGCTCCAGCTATGGGTAGGATCGTATCGGGCTGCCCCTAACACCACAAGGTCAATATGTCCCATTGCCAAGAGCGTAGCCTGCATCGCCCCTGGCCACGCCTGTGGTTCAGCCGAATCAAACGCCACCACATGCGCTTTGGGAAAATTTGCTGCAACAGACTTAAGCTCGGTCTCTCGTCTTGCTGAAATCGTCACATGTGCTCCAGCCTCAAGCAAAGACTGAGCGAGCGCAGCGCCAATGCCACTCGAGGCACCAACAATCCACACTCGTTTGTCCAGCCAATCATGAATCGGCTGATTCAACGGCTTGAACAACGCAGGCATCACTTGGCACCCTCGGTGCGTTTCTTAAAGAACAAGGTCACTTCACCGAGATCAATCCCGAACTTCGACATGACCGAGCGATTCATCATTGAGCTGTCGTCGAGTTGCCACATCCAATCATCAAAATCGACCAAGTACTCCTTGCCATCCACGGGTAGGCGCATGACGTAGGTCCAGCGCAACGCGTTGCCAGCGACCTTACCCGTCGCAACACCAACGACATCATCAGCTGTACCTTGCCAAGTACCGTCAGACTGTCGCTTCAATGTCCAGACTCTACGCTGAGTCTCGCCGTCCGAGTAGGTAAACCGCTCGTCCAGGACTCCCTCCTGCGGACTTTTCCAGCTTGCCTCAATCACGACATGGAAACGCCGCGCAACGGCACCATCGCGCTTCTGGAAGATTCCCCAGGCGTCAATCGTGCCATTAAAGAAGCTAGATAATTCCAACTCCGGTTTTTCGCGGGCATAGTGATCGACCTCAACACTGCCGCAGGCAGTCAATACGGCCGCACTGATAGAGGCAATGAATGCTTTGAGTTTCATGGCAGTGGATCCTTGATCAAAGATTAGCGACCGTCACTTGACGACACGCTGGAACGAAACAACACAACAGCAGCTACCGCCTTTAGGACGATAGGAAAGCCAACATACAAATACAACAACGGTGCGGCGGTGGCCGGAACACCGGGTTGATAGTCGAACCACCCTAGAAGGGGAAGCGTCACGCCGGCTGCGAGCGCTAGGGCTAACTTACCAATCAACACCCAAATGCCGACATAAAGGCCAGTGTTGTGGCGTTGCTCTACGGGAATCACGTCAGCCAACATCGCGGTAGGTAGCGCAAGATCCGCACCAAGAGCAGCTCCAGCGGCCAAACACACTACGCCATACAACAACACATCACCCTCACCGACCGCGCTGGCACCGAGTAGTGCAATTGCGGCCAGCGCGCTCCCAGCAAGCCATGCCCAACGCTTGCCTATACGATCAGCCAAGGCCACCCAAAGAGGCAGCGCAAACAGCCCTGCGAGAAAATAAAGTCCCAGAAAAAGGCCGGCTTCTTGAGGCCGTTGGACGATGTCGCCGATAAAAAATAAAACAAGCGTTGCAGGAACAGCCACTGCAACAGCGTTCAATAGAAAAAATTGGAACACTTTTCGGACAGGACGATCCGCAAGCGCCGCGTGCCATCCCGCGCTAGCAACAATCACCCTATCTAGGGGACACGGTGTCCAGACCAGGGTGATGGCAAGCGCGATAAATAATGTCGCCGAAAAACCATAGGCGAAAATTCTGTAACCAGCGGCCGCTCCGTAATGCTCGACTAGGGCAACCGGCAAGACCGAAGCGCAAACGACTCCAAGCAAACCAAGCCCTTCACGCCACGCCACCACACGAGAGCGCACAAGCGGCTCATCACTTAGTCTCGTCCCCCAGGTCACATAACAGATGCTGAGCAGGCTGTGCGCTGCATAGAGCGCAATCAAGCAGACAGCGAGCCATGCCATTAAGCCAAGCTCAGACCAATCAGGCGGCGAAAACAACAGCACAAAGCTCAAGGCGAGCAAGGCGGAAGCAATTCCAGTGATGATAGGCCACCCGAAACGCTTCGTTTGGAACACATCGACGATACGCCCTAAGAATGGATCTTGTGCGGTGTCTAATAAACGAGTCAAGAACAGGATGGCACCCAAAGATACAAGATTCAAACCAAGATTTTCACCGTAGTACTTTGGTGAAATCATGTAGATCGGCATCATTGCCATCGCTAGGGGCAACCCAAGCGCACCGTAGGCTGCGAGACGGTAAGGACTCATGGCTTGCCACCCAGTAAAGACTGTCTGAGCACTGGTTCACTGGTGCGCGGATCCAACCATATTGCAAAGAATGCGCGAGCAAGGTTGTCGTCAATCTGACCTGTGGCCTTGCCTTGATGATAAAAACGTGCGCCCTCGCCTGGTTGATACACCCCCATCAAGGTGTCTCCGGAAACCACGTCGGGTAATACACGCGCTAGCTGATCTCGCCATTGCGGGTGTGCGTTGACCACAACCCCAAGCTTCGCCATTTCATCTAATGAAGCTTGAACAATGCGCGATCCTTCTATGGTCCTGTGATAAGTCAAAGAAAGAGCGAAAGGCTGGTTCGCAATGTAACGACCGTCCGGCGCCCAAAGACGGGCGTCATAGATCCGGAACCCAAACCGAGAAAATTGCCCACGGCCAACCTCCCCGACCTGAGGAATGCCTTCGGGCGGATCAAACGCGTGTGCCTGCACTCCTAACAAGAGCGAGCATAGCCAGAGCAGTGTTAGACGTGCGATAGGACCCATTGCTTCACATCCGTGCGTGCGTAACGAAAGCCCACCTCGCAATATGCGAGATACATCTTCCAGATACGTATAAATGCGTCATCAAAGCCTTGTGCAGAGATCGCACTTAGGTTGCGATCAAAGGCGACACCCCAGAGCCTAAGCGTCTCTGCGTAATCCAACCCAAACGACACCGTGGCATCCACCTTTAAGCCAGCGGAATACGTCTCTCGCGCGAAGCGTGTTGCTGAGGGCAACATACCACCGGGAAAAATATATTGCTGTATGAAATCGGTGCCGTGGCGATAGGCATCGAAACGATCCTCCGCAATGTCAATGGCTTGTATAACTGCCTTGCCGCCAGGTCGTAAGCAGCGCGCCACCACTTTGAAATAATTTGGCCAGTGCAACAAGCCAACGGCCTCGAACATCTCAATCGACACAATATGGTCAAACTGCTCCGGCACGTCACGGTAATCCTGCAGTCTGAGCTCCACCAAATCCTTCAGACCGGCCTCAGCAATCCGCGCGCGGCCATACTTCAATTGCGCGTCCGAAATAGTGATACCCACCACTTTCAAACCTCGACGTGCAGCGCGCTCTGCGAAGCCGGCCCAACCACAGCCAATCTCCAAAACTGACTGACCGGGTTTAGCACCCAGTTGATCAAGGATAAGGTCATATTTTTGATTCTGAGCCTGCTCTAGATCAAGCGATACCTCCCCTGCAAAAAAGGCAGAGGAATACGTCATGCTAGGGTCGAGCCAAATCCTATAGAAATCATTGCCTACATCATAGTGACTCAGGATGTTGCGACGGCTTCCTGATCGGCTGTTATCTTTAAAAACCCAGTGCGATAGACGCTTAAGCAACAGCGCCCACCATTGACCATCAACGGCCTGGGAAACCTGTTGATTCAAAATCGCGATGGTAAACAGCGATACCAAGTCATCACAACCAAGCCAGCCACGACGTAAACTCTCGGCAAATCCAACATCACCTTGTCGAAGAATGAGACCGATTGAACGCCAGTCATAAATCTCTAGTTGGGCTTCATGCTCGACGTCGCTGAGCTTGTCAGCGCGCTCTCCGAAAGTGCGTACTAGCCCATTGGGTTGAACAAGGTGTAGGCGACCGACAGAGATTCTCTCAAGCATGCGCATAAACAAACGGCCGGAGAGTGGAACCGCGTGACGCGATACACCAACAGGATGATCATTTAGCTTCATCCTCGTCCTCCCACATCACTTGTTGTGACTTCACTCTGAGGCAGAGGCGGCACAGGATGGTATCTACCTCCCTTTCTCCACAACTTGAAGGCTTGCACGTGAATACGTAACATCACACCAAAGGTCATCATGGGCATCGTTAGAAGGTAGCGCAATAACGCAGTCGTCGAAAAGGGCTTACGGTTTGTCACAATTGCTGTACGTAGCAAGGGCTCTGCGTCATCGGTCGGGTCATGGTAATCAATCGCCATGCGATGCATTCCAGCCAAACTCGCTGCGCGAAATCTATAGCCGCCACTGACAGCACAAAACGGTGAAACATGGAATACTTTGGCGCAGGTTAGCTCGGTCGCGTCCGTGATTTCCGCTAAACCGGGCGCGACTAGAACATACTGATGTCGCTGTCCAAAAGTGTTGTTCACCTCAGCCACCAGCACACGCAATACTGCATCTTGATCATGCACAAACCAGAAACTCACGGGATTAAAAACATAGCCGAAGACGCGTGGAAAGCACTGTAACCAGACGGCGCCGGTCTTAATATCAATTTTAGATTCTTGTAACAGGTCGGTGACCCAAGACTGAAGTTCGGCGCCATCACGCGCCCCGTGATCACGCGAAAAGAAGCTAACGAGTCGACGTTTTTCTATTCCGAATAACCAACTATTGAACCGAGCTGCTTCGGACAAACGATCAATACGTAGTCGAATACAGAAAACTCGATAGACGAACCGCTGTATGAAGGGCCTTAGGCGGGCGTGCATCACTCGACCACTGCACAGCTCGATCACGGGGCTAGTCATAGACCGCCTCCCACGGAATCTCTACGCCAAAATCACGCACCACACGCAGCGCCGACTTAAGCCCGTCTTCATGAAAACCATAGCCCGTCCAAGCACCACAGTACCAAACACGATCTAAGCCCTGAAGCGTAGACAACTTAGACTGCGCGCGCGCGGCGGCGCCATCAAGAACCGGATGTTCGTAGCGCAGTTCTCGCAGAATCAATTCTGGTTTCGGCTCTACGGTGGGATTCAACGTCACGATGACAGGCTGCGCAAAAGGCAGAGCCTGCAGTTGATTCAGCAAATAGCTAACTGCTACGGGCTGATCCTGCTGGGCATGACCGCTCGACAGATAGTTCCAGGCCGACCATACTTTTTTTCGCCGAGGTAACAGTCGAGTATCAGTGTGCAACACCGCCCTGTTCTCTTGATAACGGAACGCCTGCAACACCTCCCTTTCTTGTGGTGTCGCATCAAGCACCGCGAGACTTGTCGGTGCATGGCAGGCCAGTACAACGGCATCGAAAGACTCTAGCCCTTGCGCTGTGTGCACGGCGACGGCTGCGCCTTGTCGCTCCACACGTAGTACGGGGCAGTTGAGACGCACGTCCTCTAGAGCGTTGACCAACTTTTGGACGTAGCATCTAGAGCCACCCGACACCGTCTTCCATTGCGGTCTCTCTGCAATTTGAAGCAGGCAATGATTCAAGCAAAACGTTAGGAAATTAACAGCGGGAAACTGGAGAATATCTTTGACAGGAGCGGACCAGATCGCTGCGGCCATTGGCAGCAAATACCAGTCGCGCATGGTTTGACCAAATTGCTCCTGGTCGAGAAGTTGTTCAAGTGACAGCTCACGGTCGTTAGATTGTGCTTCGGTCAAATATCGCTGCGCATTCTTGTTAAAGCGCAAAATATCCCGCAACATCCCCAGAAACTTGGGGCGAACTAGATTTCTACGCTGTGCAAAGACAGTCGAAAGATCTGTTCCGGCCCACTCCATATCGGGCTCAGAGAGAGACACCCCAAATGACATGTCACTCGAGTGCACAGCAACATTTAAGTGTTTAAAAAGTTGAATTAAGTTCGGATAAGTCAGATCGTTATGGACAAGAAATCCTGTATCGACTGGATGCGTACACCCCTCGAGGGTGACGTCCACGGTATTGGAGGGCCCACCGAAATAGCTCCCCGCCTCGAAAAGACTGACTCGGTAATTGTTCTTCAGTAACCACGCAGAGGCGAGCCCTGCAATACCGGAACCGACGACGGCAATCCTCGCACCTCGAGGTGGAATAGCGCGTTGACTCAAGGCAGTGCCTCCGCAGAGGGCGAAATCGTTTGATGGCCTAAGAGCGCCTCGCGTAACGCACCCGCTCGTGTTGCAGGATCCAGCCAAATCGCAAGAAACGCGGACGAAAAATCGGGATCGTCAATCTGACCAAGGAATTGGTGATCCGAATAGAAACTCGCCCCATGGGCTGTATCAAAACACCCAACCAAACGGTCTCCGGCTTTGACATCTGGAATGATTGGCGTCAAGGCGGAGCGCCAGCTTTGTGCGCGATTGGAGTATTCAGGACGTAGTCGCAACATTTCTTCTATCGAAATAGATACAGTCTGTTCCCTGGAGAGGGTCCTCAAATAACTCAAATCAAGGATTGCAGACATACCGGGCTCAAAACTCCCAGATGGGGTGTACAGGCTCGCCCAGTAGCACCGAAATACAGTCCAGACGTAGATCCCACGGCCACAAAGCTGCCATGGACCGGCATGAGCCGCCAACACACACTGAGGAAGTTCCGCGTGACGCGGCTCCGCAGAAGAGACCTTGCCGAGAAGGCTAGAAATAGTCATGACAAGTTTCTATACATAGGTAGTTATAACTACACGATTAAATGTTCAGACATATTAGTCTATTTTATGACCATACAGTATAATTTCAACTATTGGGCTTAGTCCACTCCTTCTACCCTCCGTCATGATGACCCCTGAAGCGCCAAAAAAGCACTCTTTTAAGCAGCAGCAGCTCCTATTCCGAGAGACGGCAATCTTAGATGCTGTAAACCAATTGTTAGCGCAAAAGGGCTTCGACCTCATGACGATGGACGAGGTCGCATCTACGGTCGGTATCGCCAAGGCCAGTCTGTACAAGCACTTTGCTTCCAAAGAGGAACTCGCCGCAGCCTCCATGACACGCCTACTTCAGCACGCGCTCGAAGTCATGGCTAGCCTACCCGAGGAGGACAGCCCGCTCTCAAAGCTCAAAGCCCTCGTTCAATGGACGGTGAACACGCACCTGCAGGGTGCCATGCCGCTCTTGCCTTCGACACGCTCCACCATCCAAGCAGCGCTGCAGAACTATGCTCCCTATATGGATTGCCTTGGCCGACTGATCGAGCAACTTGGTACCTGGATTCAATCTGCCCAAGTAAACGGCGAGCTCTCTTCCGACTTGCCCGGTGAGGTCATGCTCTACACGATCTTCGCTCGCTCATGCGACCCCGTTGCAGATTTTCTGAAACAAGGCGGGGCATTTAGCGACCAAGAGATCACCGAATTGATCGTCAGAACGACCTTTCAAGGCATGACTGGACAAAGCCGACCTGCTTAGAGCGCAAGACTCGCGTCCTCAGCTAGAATCGACCTCTTTTGTCGGATCTGCCATGTGGTTTAAAAATCTAAAGTTGTTTCGCCTCTCGACCGAGTGGGTCTGGACCGTCGATCATATCGAAGCGTTTTTGAGTAAAGAGCGCTTTACAGAGGCAGACGCAAGCGCGGCAACTTCTGTCGGTTGGGTCGCCGTTCGCGAAGAATACGAGCGTCTGGCCTACCCGATCGGAAAGCAAATCATCTGCGCCTTTCGTACCGAGAAAAAACTTCTCCCTGCGTCTGTCATCAATCAGTTCGTTCGCGTGCGCGCACAAGAGCTTGAAGAGCAGCAAGGCTTCAAGCCCGGTCGCAAACAGCGTCGCGATCTCAAAGAAGAAGTCACCGGCGCCCTGCTCCCGCGTGCCTTCAGTTTGCTGCGTGACACGCGCGTGTGGATTGATCCCGTCAATTACTGGTTAGCCATCGATACTGCCTCCACAGCGAAGGCAGAGGAAGTGATCTCAGCGCTTGGCAAGGCCATTTACCCTTTCCCGGTCGAGCCGATCCAAGTCACGATTAGCCCGACCGTTGCGATGACCTCGTGGATTTCCTCAGGGCAACCACCCACCTATTTCAGCATCGATCAGGATGCCGAGCTACGCGCCGGCGGTGACAAGGCCGCTGCAGTGCGCTACGTCAAGCATGCGCTCGACGCAGAGGACATCGACAAGCATATAAAAAATGGAAAGCAATGCACGCGTCTAGCCTTAACCTGGAATGACCGTGTCTCCTTCGTACTGACAGAAAATCTCGACATCAAACGCATCGCACCTCAAGATGTTCTGGTTGAGTCCGAGCAAACCGCTCTAGAGAATGAAGCCGAGAAATTTGATAGCGACATGACCTTAATGTGCGCTGAAATCAATCAACTGCTCGGTGCGCTACTCAAGTCTCTAGAAGAAAAAACCACCACAAAGGCGAGCTGATATGGACCTGATGATCCAGAGCACTGTTCTTGACACGATTGAGGGTGGCGTTGTCCTGGCCATCAAGGTGGAAGACCTTAGCGTACAGGCCTACATCGTGATCTCAAAAATCGACATCAATGTTGTTGAGAAAATCATCCCTCAACACATTTTCGAAAGCGACGCGCAAGTCCACGTCGCGGGACTCACGAAAGGCATGGATGTCACGGAAGAAATCGTACAGATTCTTGAAAACATGGAAAGCGACGATGTGGTCGCCTACTTATGCGAGGACGCCATCGTCTATGGCGAAGCCCTCGCCGCGCTGGGCCTCAAGCACTAAGTCTGTGTAAAAGGCCGATCAAATCTTTTTGCGTAACTGCATCAAGAGAAGTGCCACGATACCAAGCGCCATGACCCATAACGAGACATCCACGGCATTTTTACTCGCAGCGTAGGTAATGCTCGAGTAAGTGAGGTAGCCGCAAGTCAGGCAAAACAAAATGGGCGTGAACGGATAGAGTGGCACTTTAAAGGGACGCTCGGCCGAAGGATCTTTCACTCGCATCACAAACAATGAAATCCCAACGAGGAATAAGAAAAACCAAAATACGGGCGCCGTAAATTCAACCATCGCACCAAAGCCGTCGGTCTGCCACAAACCAAAAATAACAAGCACTAGACTGATCCCAGACTGCACCCAGAGTGCGCGTGTGGGGGAGCCCCTGCCACCCTCCCAGTGCCCCATAAAGGATAATGCCGGCCAGTCCCTTCCGAGTGCATAGTTCGTGCGTGCACCCACTATCATGGTGGCATTAATACTCGTCAAGGCAGCTGTTGCAACAAAAACGCCCAGAACACGTTCACCAGTAGGTCCAAACGCACGCCCCATCAAGTCAGCGGCCACCGCACTGCTGTTAGCCAAGCCCTTCAGCCCCAAACCCGAGAGCACCGCAACGTTCACGAACACGTAAATAATCGTCAGT
>CAMCWG010000044.1 GCA_945882005.1 Bordetella parapertussis | reverse complement strand
TGCAAGAGCGCTTAGAACGTGAATTCGACATGGACATCATTACTACCGCACCCTCGGTGGTTTATGAGGTTGAGTTACGTGACAACAGTGTCATTCAGATCGAAAGCCCATCGCGCATGCCCGAAGTGGGTAAGTACCTTGAGATACGCGAGCCCATTGTCAACGTCACCCTCTTTATGCCCCAGGAGTACGTCGGCACCGTGATGACGCTTTGCAATAGCAAGCGCGGTGTGCAACTAGACATGACCTATCACGGTCGTCAAGTCCATTTGCATTATGAAATACCACTCGCAGAAATCGTGCTCGACTTCTTTGATAAGCTGAAGTCCGTATCTCGCGGCTACGCATCCATGGATTACGAGTTCAAAGAGTATCGCGCGGCCGATGTCGTCAAGGTAGATTTGTTGATTAATAGTGACAAGGTGGATGCGCTGTCAACGATCTGCCATCGCGCCAACGCCCGCTATCGGGCGCGTGATGTCGTGTCGCGGATGCGCGAGCTGATTCCACGCCAGATGTATGACGTGGCAATCCAGGCGGCTATCGGTGCTGAAATCATTGCCCGTGAAAACGTCAAGGCGCTACGTAAGAACGTGCTGGCGAAGTGTTATGGCGGTGACATCAGCCGTAAGAAAAAGCTTCTTGAAAAGCAGAAAGCTGGTAAAAAGCGCATGAAGCAAGTCGGTAGCGTTGAGATTCCTCAGGAAGCCTTTTTAGCGATCCTGCAGGTCGAAGACAAATAAAGCGTTTGCAAAGGTCGAAACTATGAGCTGGAACTTTGCCCTGATTCTTTTTGTACTGCTTGTCTTGACGGGTGTTGTCTGGTCACTTGACCGTTTTTCTTTGCGTCATAAACGTGCCGCTCGCGTGATGCAGGCGATTGAGCTTGCGCGCCCGAGCTGGGCGAGTCTACCTGACCACGAAAAATTAGTCCGTCAAGAGCAGATTCAAGCTGAGCTTGGCAAGATGCCTTGGTGGGTTGAGTATGGTGTGAGTTTTTTCCCCGTCATCTTGTTTGTATTCGTACTGCGCTCATTTATCGTTGAGCCTTTCCGTATTCCCTCGGGATCCATGCTGCCGACGTTGCAGTCTGGTGATTTGATTCTGGTCAATAAATTTACCTACGGCCTGCGGTTGCCCGTTGTGGATACCAAAGTGATTGCGATCGGTCAGCCGCAGCGTGGCGACGTGATGGTCTTTCGTTATCCCGTTGATCCGTCCGTCGATTACATCAAGCGCGTGGTTGGTCTACCAGGTGATCAAGTCGCCTATCTGGACAAAAAGCTCTATATCAACGGCAAAGAAGTCCCGCGCAAGGCGGATGGGCAATATTTTGAGCCAGACCGTGTGGCGTATACCGCACAGTTTATCGAGTCCTTAGGTGATAAGCCCCACAAAATACTGCTAGATGAGCGACGTTCGCAGGATATAGGCCCAATTTCCAGCTTCCCGTATCGTGAAAAATGCGAATACCTACGTAATGGTATGCGTTGCACCGTACCTGACGGTGTTTACTTTATGATGGGAGACAACCGCGATAATAGTCTTGACAGTCGCTTCTGGGGATTTGTCCCTGAAGCGAATATCGTCGGTAAAGCTTTCTTTATTTGGATGAACTTTGGCAGTTTGGGTCGCATCGGCCCGTTCCACTAAGTTCGTTCAGCTCGATTCACTCGCTTCATGTCATTTGCTTCATGCCCCTGGCCGTACTCGAAACCTCGCTTGGATATAAGTTCGTCAAACCTGCTCTGCTTGAGCAGGCACTGACGCACCGTAGCCACGGGGCACGCCATAACGAGCGCTTAGAGTTTCTTGGTGACTCAGTGCTCAACGTGGCGGTGGCAGCCTTGCTGTTCAATCACTATGGCACGCTTGATGAAGGCGACTTGTCCCGCGTGCGTGCGAACCTCGTTAAGCAATCCTCGCTCGCTGACATTGCTCAAAAGTTAGATCTCTCGAAGTTTTTACGGCTGGGCGAAGGCGAACTCAAGAGCGGTGGTTTCCGTCGCCCATCGATTTTGGCTGATACCTTCGAAGCAGTGCTGGCTGCGGTCTATCTAGATGGCGGGTTCCTCGCGGCGCAGCAACTAGTCGAGCGTCTGTACAAGCCGATCCTTGCGAGTGTCGATCCGTTGACCTTGGGTAAGGATGCCAAAACCTTGTTGCAAGAGTTCTTGCAAAGCCGCAAGCTTGCCTTGCCGATCTATAACGTGGTTGCCACACATGGCGCTGCGCATAGCCAGCAGTTCGAAGTTGAGTGTTTGATCCCTTCTCTGGATATCAAGGTTGTTGCCGCGGGATCGAGTCGTCGTGCGGCTGAGCAATCTGGTGCCAAGCTGGCCTTGATTAGTGCAGAGGCTGCCAGTCCTGCACCAGTAAAAAAGCGTTCAACCCGGGCGCGCAAAACGGCACAATTAACGCTGCCGGTTGCGGTCGCTCAGGAGCTTAAATGACCGAAACAGCGCACCGCTGTGGTTTTATTGCCGTCGTAGGTCGTCCAAATGTGGGTAAGTCCACACTGACCAACGCTTTAATTGGTACCAAGATTTCAATCGTGTCGCGCAAGGCGCAGACTACGCGTCATCGGATCCAAGGCGTCTTGACGCGTGAGACCGAACAGTTCGTGTTTGTCGATACCCCCGGTTTTCAGACGCGCCACGGCGGTGCGATGAATAAGATGATGAACCGCGTGGTGACGCAGACCCTGGCTGATGTGGACGTCGTGTTGTTCATTGTCGAAGCGGGCAAGTGGTCGCCTGGCGATGAGAAGCTCTTGTCTTTGCTCCACGACCCTAAGCGTACGATTTTGGTGATCAGCAAGATTGATCAGCTTAAAAATCGTGATGAGCTCTATCCCTTCGTTGCAAAGATCGCTGCGCTCTATCAGTTTGATGCAGTGGTGCCAGTGAGTTCAACAAAGAAGCATCAACTCGATCAGTTATTGGATGAAGTTGCCAAGCGACTGCCTGAGAACGAGCCGTTTTTCGATGCAGACACCTTGACCGATCGCCCTGTGCGTTTTATTGCGGCCGAGCTGATTCGCGAAAAAATCTTCCGTTTGGTTGGTGATGAGCTGCCTTATGGATGCACGGTTGTGATTGAGCAGTGGGAAGAAACCGAGAAGGGTGCAAATATAGCCGCTTGCATCATCGTCGAGCGCGATAGCCATCGCCCGATTCTGTTGGGCGCGGGTGGCGGGCATATGAAGCGTATCGCCTCCGAGGCGCGACAAGATATGACTAAACTGCTCGATAAGCCGGTCCACCTTGAGGTCTATATCAAGGTGCGAAAAGGCTGGGCTGAAAAAGAAAGCAGCCTGCGCGACCTAGGATATGAGTAAGGCACTGAGCGCCGAGTGATATGAGCCGACGCCTCGTACGTGTCCACGAAACCCCGGGCTACGTGTTGCATGCAACGGCCTGGCGTGAAACCTCTTTGATTGTGCAAGCGTTCTCGCGAGACCATGGCTGGGTAACTTTAGTTGCCAAGGGCGCGAAGCGACCGCACTCTGTGTTGCGACCGGCGCTCTCAGTATTCCAACCCTTATTACTCTCTTGGTCTGGTGGGACAGAGATCAAAACCATGACCCGGGCAGAATGTGCAGGCGTGCATCCCTTACCCGGTCCCGCCATGATGTCTTGCTGGTACATGAACGAACTGATGTTCCGTCTGCTGCCGCGCGAGGATCCACATCCGGGTCTGTTTGATGCCTATGTGATTGCCTTGCAGCAGTTGGCGGCAGGGCAAACTGCTGCGGGTGCTTTGCGAAAGTTTGAATGGACGCTGCTTAAAGAAACTGGCTACGGCCTCGATCAGGAACCACCAGACTTTGATGATGCGCAGCAAGAGCCGCAGTTGCGTGCGCGCTTGCGCGAGCGGTTGTCAGAGCATCTAGCGGGTCGGCCGCTCGCCACACGTCAGGTATTGCTTGCATTGCAGCGCTATCAAGGAAGTAAATAGCACTGCAATGCAGGTAGAGCGGTTAAGCAGTCAACACTGCCCGACCAGTCACTTTGCCTGCGATGAGTGATTTCAATACTTTGTCAGCATCAGCGAGCGGATGGGTATGGACAGGGATTGGCTTGATTTTGCCTTCTTTCACCAACTGCATGAGTTCGCGCATTTCTTGTAGGGAACCGGTGTAGCTGCCCAGGATCTGCAAGGCTTTCATGGGGATAAAAGCGATCGGCCAGGAAGCTCCGCCACCGAATAGACCCACAATGACGAGCTTGCCGCCTTTGATGAGGCAGTCAAACGCGATTCCGGTTGTGGAGGGGGCGCCTACCAAATCGACAACGCCTTGAATCAGCTTCCCGCCGTTCGCTGCAATGATTTGCTTGGCTGCGTCCGGTGCTGCGCCGTCGATCGCAGCCAGAGCACCCGCATCCATCGCCGCTTGACGTTTAGCTGGATCAATATCCACCACGATCGGGCTGACGCCGCCCATCGCCTTGAGCAGTGCCATGGCCATTAACCCCAGACCACCCGCACCCATGATCACAATAGGGTGCTTACTGAAGGTCTTAACGCTAATCTTGTTAATCGCGCTGTACGTGGTGATGCCAGAGCACGCATAAGGAGCCAGTGCAGCTGGGTCCATGTCTCCAATATCAATCAAGTAACGCGCATCGGGCACCATGAGGTGATCTGCATAGCCACCAGGGCGATGCACGCCAAGGTATTGTGGATTTGCGCAGTAGTTTTCTAAGCCATCTTCACACGCAGGGCATTGACGGCAACCAATCCAGGGATAGACTAGGTAGTTACGCCCTTTTTCTACGCCTTTGGCATCAGGCCCCATTGCAACAACGGTTCCAGCCGTTTCGTGTCCCATCGTCATGGGCAGCTTAATCCCGCGATCCTTGAGTGATAAGGTCTTGCCATTACCCAAGTCGTAGCCACCCTCCCAGAAGTGGATGTCACTGTGGCAGACACCAGCGGCACGCACTTGGACGAGCACCTGTGAGCCTGTCGGGGTAGGTGTTTCGGCTTCTAGCATCTGCAAAGATTCACGAAAATTAACGACGCAATAGCATTTCATGTTGCTGTCTCCAGAGTGATCGATCGTTGTTATTGTTGGGTGATAGCTTACATCACCAGTTCGATGAGGCGAGGACCTTTTTCTTTATTCGCGATGCGCAGTGCGTTGGCAAAGTCTTCCATCGTGCTGACTTGTTGGCCAGGTACTCCATGACCACGGGCGATCGATACCCAGTCTAGGTAAGGACGATCAAGGTCAAGCATGCGTTTGGCGTTTTCACCTGCCTCTGGGCCGCCCATGTTGGCGAGCTCCCCGCGCAAGATCTTGTATGACCGGTTGGCAAAGATCACAACAGTAACGTCTAGATTTTCACGCGCCATTGACCAGAGGCCTTGCACTGTATACATCGCGCTGCCATCACCAATCAGAGCAACGACTTTGCGGTCTGGGCATGCCACAGCAGCGCCTACGGCTGCCGACATTGCCCAGCCAATCGCACCACCTGTGATTTCAATGCAATCATAAGGTGCGGCTTGATGCGTGAGTTTTGAAAACTGACGTCCTGTCGTCACAGACTCTTCGACCATGATGCCGTTTTCAGGCATCAGTGCGGTGATGACCGTACCGATGTGTTCAACCGTTGGCGCGCCATTCGGCAGATCGGTAATGATGGGCCCGGTCGAAAGTTGTGCAGGTGCCGTGTTGTTTGCACCGAGCGCGTCAACCAAGGCTTGTAGCGTTGCATGAAGATCATGCGTTAAGGTCGCTAGCGTGTGTACCTGGCAGTCAGGCTGCTGAATCATGCGTGGCTTATTCGGGTAGGCAAAGAAGGCCACAGGCGAAGCGCTCCCGATCAATACCAAGTGCTTGGAATCCTTAAGCATCGCCACTGCGCCATCGACGGCGAAGGGCAGGGGCATGATGTTGACGCGCCCGCGGCCGCGCTCTAGGCGTGGATTGCGTGGCTCGCTTGCGAGTTTGCAGCCGGTATGAGCGGCAATTTTTCCGGCCAGTAGTGCTGACTTGGCGCGCAGCGCTGCGCCGCCGAGTAGCAGTGTTGTTGCTTCGGCTGTTTTACGATCTGATAACAAACGCGCAATCGCTAAGACGGAGTCGGCGAGTGGTGCTGCAGTCGTTTGCGCGGGGGCCGTCGAATAGTGTCCAGGATCAGAGGGTTCCCAGGCGCAGTTGGCTGGCAAAACGAGTGTTGCGATGCGGCCGGGTGTGCTGCGCGCTTGTGAAATGGCTTCGGCTGTATCCAGAGGCGCCTGGCTCGCAGACATCGTTGTTTTGACCCAGTGCGACATCGGGCGGGCGACAGCCTCGACATCCGAGTTGAGCGGCGCATTGTTATGGATGTGGTCCAGCGCGTGTTGCCCGACAATGTTCACCATGCCGCTATTCGCACGTTTGGCATTGTGAATGTTGGCTAAGGCATTACCTAGCCCTGGTCCTAGGTGCAGAAGCGTGGCCGCGGGTTTTTCGGCCATACGGTAATAGCCATCGGCCGCGCCGCTCACGACGCCTTCAAACAAACCGAGAACGCAGCGCATCCCCGGAGCGCGATCCAACGCCGAAACAAAGTGCATTTCTGACGTGCCCGGGTTGGCAAAACAGACGTCCACAGCACCTGCAAGCAGGGTTTTGACCATTGCTTCTGAACCGTTCATTTTTATACTCCTCCTGTTTTGTTTTTCATGGTTTCGCGCGCAATCACGACTTGCTGAACTTCGGTAGCGCCTTCATATATGCGTAGTGCTCTGATTTCACGATACAACATTTCCATCGGGTGTCCTACCTTGACACCCAAGCCACCGTGTAGTTGCACACAGCGATCAATAATGCGTTGCGCGGATTCCGTGGCGAAAAGCTTAGCCATCGCAGCAGAGCGTGTGGTGCGTTGTTTAAGTATGTCGCGCTCCCAGGCGGCCCGATAGACTAGTAACGTTGCCGCGTCGATCTCGGTGCTCATGTCGCCAATTGCCGCTTGTGTGATTTGTAGGTCAGCGAGCGTGGCGCCAAACATTGGGCGTGACGCAGCGCGCGCGATGCCCATGTCAAGGGCGACCTCCGCAAACCCCAGGGCTGCGGCACCAACCGAAGCACGAAACACGTCTAAGTTCTGCAACGCAACTTTGAAGCCTTGTCCTGGCTTGCCGATACGCTGCTCGACAGAGATATCGCAGTCTGTAAATGTGAGCGTGCCAATCGGATGGGGAGCACACACGTCAAACCGTTCTGTCACCGCCAGACCTGGAGTATTGGCGTCGACAACAAAAGCCGTGACACCCTCCGCCTCGTCGTTTTCAACCCGTGCGAAGAGGGTGTAGAAGTCGGCAATATCGGCGTTTGATATCCAGGTTTTGACGCCATTGATTCGGTAGCCAGTTTTGGTCCGCGTGGCGCGCGTGGTCATAGCCGCGACGTCTGAGCCAGCGTCGGGCTCAGAGAGGGCAAAGGCGGCAAGTAACTTGCCGCGTGCGACCTCTGGCAAATACTTTTGCTTTAGTGCTTCAGAGCCGAAGAGGGAGATAGGTCCGCTGCCTAACCCCTGCATGACGAAGGCAAAGTCAGCGAGACCATCGTAATAGCCGAGGGTTTGACGCATCAAGCACAGGCTACGCGAGTCTAGTTCCTCGAACATGCCACCGTAGGCTGCGGGAACGCAATAGCGTAACCACCCTGCATCACCGAGTAGGCGTGTGAGCTCCTGGCAGCGAGCGTCTACGCTGCCATGATGGACGCGATCGGTTAAGTGTTGTGCCGACCAGGTATGTGCTGTGTCGTGCAACGTACGATGTGCGTCATCAAAAAACGGGAGGCGTAGGGAGTCGGGATTAAACATTTGTACGATTCTCGATAAGGTCGAACTTCATTTGTACATAGCGAGTAGGTATTTCTAGCCGCGCGAAATAGATCACATGTTGACCGATGCAGGCGTAGCGGCGTAACTCTGCCACCGGTGCAGAGAGAGGCAAGTGCAGGGCTTGTGCCGAGTCTGCTCCAGCTTCGATAATGCTGACAAGTTGTTCGGCGTGGGTGAGCTTGTCTCCATGGAGTTCGTTTAAGACCGATACAACGGTTGCATGTCGATAACGTGCTGCGTGTTGGCGATAAATGTCTCGGTCTAGGTAGACCTCGCTGTAGCAGAAGGGGCCTGTTGAGGTTGTGTGCAGGCGTTGCAGATATTGAAAACTGCCTTTGCAATCGAATGGGCAGTCCATACCGAGTAAGGGTAGGGGTACGTCTGCGCTCAGTTCCATAAGTGTGGTGGTGCCCAAGGCGGCAGACAGCGCAACCGTCTCTTCCCAGCTTGTGGGCAGAGCGAGTTTGATGGGTTGAGGAATATTGTCGTTGACGTAAGTGCCTGAGCCTCGTGACCGATGTATCAGTCCCTCGCGCTCC
Organism: Bordetella parapertussis; assembly: GCA_945882005.1. GTDB lineage: Bacteria > Pseudomonadota > Gammaproteobacteria > Burkholderiales > Burkholderiaceae_B > Zwartia > Zwartia parapertussis_C. The sequence goes on along the minus strand of CAMCWG010000044.1, from coordinate 5,274 downwards.
AGAAGTCCAAAGGCTTGTCTAATCGTTGCCCGCGAGACACCGAGCTCTTGCACCAAGGTCTCGAGCGCAGGGACTTGTTCACCGCGTGGCCAGACCCCACGCTCGATATTGCGGCGCACGATTGCAGCCACTTGTAAATATAGTGGTTGCGGACTGCGCGCGTAGAGAAGATCGTTAGAGGGTTTCAACTTGCTGGGCGCTTGGCGAGTAAGGCATCAGCCATATCGCGTAGTTTGTTCTTTTGAATCTTGACCGCATTTGCACTTTCTACTGAAGGAAATGTTTGCACGACTTCAAATAGCACTGGCACTTTAAAGCCGGCCATATCGCGCTTGCAGGCGGCCGTCCAGCCGACAGAATCTGCTTGCGCGCCGTCTTGCAACATAACAAACGCTACGGGCAAGGTTTTTGTTCCCACGGTTCCGCCAACGACTTGGCATGCTTTTACACCCTGTAGCGCTTCGACTGCTTGCTCGATTTCAGCCGGATTCACCAAGAAGCCAGATAGACGCATCGAATCGCCCATACGCGCTTGGAAAACGAACTGCTGCTCGCTCACGGCATAACCCAGGTCGCCTGTCTTAAAGTAGCCATCTGCGGTGATCGCTTTTGCGGTCGCCTCTGGGTTGTCGAGATAGCCGACCATTAGGCTTGGACACGATATCTCGATCTCGCCCGATTCTCCGATTGGCAGCACCTTACCTGAGGAGGGGTCTGTCGCGCGCACCCGCGCAGTGGGGTGTATGAGTTTGCCGCCAGCCAGGTAACGCACGCTTAGGTCGCCCGCCCCTTCGTGCGTGGGTTGCGCAGCCACAAGCGCTTGGAGTTCGCTTGAGCCATATAAACCGGTTAGCGCCAAATTATTACGCTCGGCCTGTTCGAGCAAACTTGTCACAGCCGGTGAGAAATTTGCAAAACCAAAAAGTTTGCAGGAGGCAAAGTCTGCTGGGGATTCCGCTGCTTCGAGCAACTTCAAAATAGATTCATTGTTCGCATACGTATGCGAGACTCGATGCTTTTTGATTTGTGCCAGTGTGCTGTTTGTGTCTGAGACCGCTTCGCTCACTACGGTACAGCCCGTCACCAGACCGCCCGTCATTGTGGAAAAACCAAAGGCGCCACAAAATGGGGCGCTTGCCAAAATGCGACTGCTTGCGTTGTAGCCATAGGCTTTTTGCATCGCTTCACCATGGACGATCAAGGTGTGCTGATCATGCAATACAAATTTCGGCAATGAGGTCGTACCTGAGGTGGTGAAGCACACTGCGCCAGTATTACCAACTGCCGGGGGCGCAGTGCTCGGGGTGTCTGCGAGTCTTGCGTAGTTATGCACCGCGCAGCCGCGGGCGGCAATCGCTCGTACGGCGGCGCTTTGGAAATCACCGAGCGTGATGACGCCGTTTAGCCGTTCAAGCACATCGGCCGGGACATCCGCCAAAATATCTGCAAACGCGATCCCTTTGAACTCTGGCCACATCACGAGCCAGTCAGCCTTGCCGCGTCCGATGATGTCGGCGACCTCTTTACTGCGAAAGCGTGTGTTGACCGCTAGCACCGTTGCACCGAGGTGGGCGCTGGCTAAAAAAGTCTGCACCCAGGCAAGGCAATTCGGTAGCCAGACCGCCACGCGTTGATTACGTTGGATGCCTAACGCGTGCAGATTGCCAGCGAGCTGCAAGGCTTGCTCTTGAAGCTGGGCGAAAGTTGTCTCGGCGTCGCGGTCGATGAGGGCAGTATGTTGACCGTGGGTCTTGGCCAGCTCGGCTAGGCGTTGAGAAAAGAAAAATGATGTTTCCGCCATGCTGCAGGGCCTTGTTTGAAGTTGAGACGAAGACGCGTTATCGTTTGTGTGCACAATAATGCTAAATCAAGTACGATAAATCTTACTATAGTGCTGATATACGTACTTTATAAGAAAATCCTCAGGAGTGACATACGATGCAAGCAAGACGTTTTTTCCTACGCACACTGGCCTCAGCGCTGACTGTTGGTTCATTGGCACTCGCCTCGAGCGCTTCTGCTCAAACCTTTCCCAGTCGTCCTTTAACCCTGATCGTTCCCTATCCTACGGCGGGCGCGGCTGATATTTTTGGTCGTTCGATTGCGCAAGCGATGGAAGCCACCCTTAAGCAGCCCGTCGTGGTGGAAAACAAGCCTGGCGCTGCGGGCAACGTGGGTCTGACTCAGGTTGCGCGTAGTAAGCCTGATGGCTACACCATCGGCTTGGGCACGATTGGAACGCAAGCAATTAATCAATTCTTGTATACCCAGATGCAATTCGACCCTGGCACAGATCTTGTGCCCATTGCGTTAGTGTCTACCACGCCTAACGTTTTGGTTGTCGCGGCCAACTCGCCCTGGAAAAATCTTGGTGATGTGATCAAGGCCGCCAAAGCCGCTGGCAATAAAAAGCTGACCTACGGCACGCCAGGAATCGGATCTTCGCCGCATCTGACAGGCGCATACTTTGAGGCGATGGCTGGGATTGAATTGCTTCACGTTCCCTTCAAAGGTGTCTCAGCGTCAATGCCTGCCCTGATCGGCGGTCAGATTGATCTGCTCTTCGACAACTTGTCGGGCTCAATCAACCAGATCAAGGATGGTTCGCGCGTCCGCGGAATTGCCGCAACTTCTTTGCAGCGTAGTCCATTAGCACCTGATCTACCAACGTTTGCCGAAGGTGGTGTCACGGGCTTCGACGTGACAGCGTGGTTTGCAATCTACGCACCAAAGGGAACGCCGCAACCCGTGATGGATAAGCTGATTGAAGCTGCACGTGTGGGTCTGAAGTCTGAAAAAGTGGCTGAAGCCTACGTTAGATTGGCGGCAGTGCCAGGTAACTTGTTTGGCGCCGATCTAGCTGCCTTTGAGGCGAAAGAACGCGCGAAGTGGGGTAAGTTAATCAAAGACCGTGGGATCACCGCACAATGAACGGAACTGCGCTTGTTACTGGCGGTAGCCGTGGCATTGGGCGTGCCGTTGTAGAGGACCTTATCGCCGAAGGCTATGAGGTCCTTAACTTCAGTCGTACGGCACCAGCCAAGTTGTTGCCCGGCGAAATTTTTGAGTCGGTCGATCTGGGTGATACCAAGCGCACGCGTGAAGCTGCGTTGGATTGGGCTGCCAAGAAAGATATCCTCAATCTTGTGAATAACGCGGGCATGATCCATGTCGGCAAAATCGAGGACATTAGCCTCGAGGATGTTGACGATATGATCACGCTGAACATGGTGGCACCACTCTTGCTAACCCAAGCTGTGCTGCCCAAAATGCGTGCTCACAAGTTCGGACGGATCGTGAATATCGGCAGTCGCGCAGGGCTGGGTAAGGTCGGCCGGACCGTCTATGGCGGCACCAAGGCGGGTCTTGCAGGGATGACCCGTACTTGGGCGCTCGAGACCGCACCGCATGGCATTACCGTCAATGCGATTGCACCGGGTCCTGTTGCCACAGAATTGTTTTTGGCGAGCAACCCACCAGAGCTGCCTCAGACCAAGAAAATTATGGAATCTGTGCCGGTGGGGCGTTTTGGTGAGCCCGCCGAAATTGCGCACGCTGTGCGCATGTTTCTGGACAAGAAGGCGGGCTTTATCACCGGGCAACTGCTCTACGTCTGTGGCGGTTTGTCCGTGGGACTCACCGCTTAAGTCTTCATGCCCGTGATGGACTTGACCATGGCACGTGGGTCTCGCATTGGCCAGCGACCGCTGCTGGCCTGGTTGATGAAGTCCCCGACGATCCGGTTGAAGTTGACCGGATCTTCAATATTGAGCGTGTGCCCGCAATTTGGCATGATCGACAAAGCGGCTGAAGGAATGGTTTCCTTGAGCATGATGCCCGGGCGCAAGCATGGCCAGTCTTCGTCGCCGTTCAAGATCAAGGTTGGCACAGTTAGCTTCTGCAGTCTTTCGGTCAGTGTGTAGAGCGACGGGCGCTCTCGTTGCACACCAAGCTGTGTGTTGGCTGAACCTAAGGCGGAATGGCCGTAGAACTGTTCTTTGAATTCGGCGAAGCCATTGGGATCTGCGCGCTCAAAAGACAAACGTGTCGGACCATACGCATACTTATCGACAAACGCTTTCATGCCTTCTTTGAGAAGCATGTCAGCGCTGGCTTCTGCTTCTTTGCGGAACTGATCGCGGATCTCGAGTTCGGCGCCATAGCCGCATCCTGCCACACAAAGTGATAACGCGCGCTCGGGGTACAACAAACCAAAGTGCAAGGTGGCAAACCCACCCATCGACAAGCCGACAACATGTGCTTTTTGGATTTTTAAGTGGTCTAGAACGGCAAGAATGTCGGCGGCTGCACGGTTTTGGGAGTACGACGACACATCGGGTGGGACCGCGGAAGGAGGGTAGCCACGTGCGTTATACGTAATGACTTGATAGTGGCGTGCGAAATGGCGCACTTGTGGTTCCCAGCTTTCTTTGTGTCCTGCGAATTCGTGTACGAAAATAATAGGTGTGCCGGATCCGGTTGTTTCGTAACAGAGGTCGACACCGTCGTCAGTTTTAGCGAAAAGCATAAGTTCTCCTGTGAGTGGTATTAGCTTGGCATGCGCAGACCAGCAGCGTCAAGATATCAACGCGGCTTGGTTGCCTCGCGTGCCTTAAAAAAGTTGGCAAAGGCCTGTTGTGCTTCGTCTGATTTGAGTCGGTCGGTGAAGTGGCCCCACTCGTAATCAAAGGCTGCGTGTAGCGCGGGCCTGAGGGCGTGCTTCATCATTTGTTTGGAAAGCTGTAGCGCTTGGGGCGGCAAGGCCGCTAATTCGGTGGCGGTTTGCAGGGCGTGTGACAGTGCCTGGCCAGGCGGCGTCACAGCGGTGATAAAGCCGGCCTCAAGCGCTTCTTGGGGTTTAAAGGCGCGTCCGCGTAACAGCCAGTCGCTGGCCTTGCGGGCACCCACCAATTGCGCAAGCAGTGTGCTCGAAGCACCCTCTGGGCATAAGCCGAGTGGCACAAACGGTATTTTGAAAAGCGCATTGTCTGCCGCGTACACAAAATCACAGTGCTGCAGCATGGTGACTCCGATTCCAATTGCATTTCCTTCGATGGCGGCGATGATCGGCAGGTCTGAGTCGACCAGGCTGCGCAACAGCGTGATCCCCGGGCTGTCTCCTGCCGGGCGTGGACGTTGAAAGTCCTTTAGATCGTTGCCGGCGGTAAAGTGCCCTTGCGCGCCTGTCAGTACGATTGCTCGCGTTTGATCGTCAGTGCTGGCCTCGTGGATGTAGGTTGCTAGCGCCAGATAGGTCTGTGCATCGAGCGCGTT
>CAMCWG010000043.1 GCA_945882005.1 Bordetella parapertussis | reverse complement strand
AGAAGGTTGTTTTGATCTGAAAAGAAATCCACGGTGTGTCCAAAAGAGGCTATTTGGCCCCTAAAAAAGGGTCGACTGGTTGTAAAGACAAAGACAATTATAAAATGGTGGTTTAACTACACTTTAACCTGTGTCTGCCATGTATAAATTAGTCTTGATGCGTCACGGCGAAAGCCAATGGAACCTCGAAAACCGATTCACGGGATGGACCGATATCGATTTGACCGAGGCGGGCCGCGACCAGGCGCGTCGCGCTGGCGAACTACTTAAGGAAAAAGGCTACGTTTTTGACGTGGCTTTTACGTCGGTACTCAAACGCGCGATCCGTACGTTGTGGATTGCACTGGATGCGATGGATACGATGTATTTGCCGGTCCATAACAACTGGCGGCTCAATGAGCGTCATTACGGTGACCTGCAGGGCCTAAATAAGGCCGAGATGGCCGCCCAGTATGGCGATGAACAAGTGCTTATTTGGCGCCGCGCGTATGCAATCGCGCCCAATCCGATTGCGCTGGACGATCAGCGCCACCCCCGTTTTGACCCGCGGTATGCCAAATTGACCCCCGAGCAACTACCCTCGACGGAATGCCTGAAAGATACCGTTGCGCGGGTATTGCCATTTTGGGACGAAACGATCGCACCCTCGGTCCGTGCGGGTCGCCGAGTGCTGGTCGCCGCCCACGGTAACAGCCTGCGCGCCTTGATCAAGCATTTGGATAATGTCTCCGACGACGACATCGTTCACCTGAATATCCCAACCGGCCAACCGTTAGTGTATGAGCTGGACAAGGATTTACGTCCAATCCGCCACTACTACCTGGGCGATCCCGCAGAAATTGAAGCGGCGATGGCTGCCGTAGCGGCACAAGGGAAAGCCAAGAAAGCGTGATCAAACGGCGCGTTGCGATTCCCGTATGTGTGGCCCTCGGCCTCCTCTGGGGCATGGGGTCCGCACTTGCCAAGCCCGAGGATATCGCGGCCCAGCAGACACAGGCGCAGCGTCAACGTGAGGATTTGCGAGGACGTATTCAGTCCGTACAAAAGGAGCTGGACGCTCGGGAAGCGGATCGCAAGGAAGCCGCCGACGCGTTAAAGGCCTCAGAAACCTCTATTTCCCAGACATCTCGGCGTATCGCTGAGCTTGCGACAGATCTTAAAAAAGCGCAGAGCGAGCTAGAGGATTTACAACGCCAAATCACACGCCAGCAACGCACATTAGGTGTTCGGCGCGACGAACTGTCGGATCAATTACGCAGGCAGTATTCCAGCGGTTTATCCCCTTGGTCAGCCCTTCTCTCGGGCGATGACCCTCAAGAGCTTGGGCGCAATCTGGCTTACCTGGATTATGTTTCCAAGGCGCGTGCCGATACGGTTGCTGCGCTCAAGAAGGATATTGAGCGCTTGGCGCAACTCGAGGCTCGTGCAGATGCCCGCCAAAAAGACGTTACCCGGTTGGTGAGTGAAACCACACAACAGAGAGAGGCGCTCGAGGCGCAAAAAAAGGAGCGTGCTACCGTCCTCGCGCGTATTGAGGGACAGATGCAGGCCCAGCGGGCCGAAGCGACTCGGCTAGGTCAGGACGAAAAGCGCCTTTCCGGTCTAATTTCGGATCTGGATGGGCAGCTTAAAGCGGCCCAACAGGCGGCGGCCGAGGCGGAGCGCCGAGCGCAAGAAGCCCGTAAGCTTGAGCTGGCCCGTAAAGAGAAAGCGCAGCGTGAGGCCGAGCAGGCGCGGCGTGCTGCAGAATCAGATAATCGCCGCCAAGTCGCTGAGGCCGACAACGCATCCCTTGCTCCGGGTAAGGGATTGTCAAAAAATATACGTTGGCCCATTCGTGGGGCCGTCATGGCGCGGTTTGGGACAGACCGTCCCGAGGGCGGCGTTTGGCGGGGTATTTTAGTCCGCGCTGATACGGGGGCGCCTGTTCAGGCCATTGGCGGCGGTACCGTGGTCTATTCGAACTGGCTGCGGGGGTTTGGCAATCTTTTGATTGTGGACCACGGCCAGGAGTATTTGAGCGTCTACGCCTACAACCAGAGTTTACTCAAGCAAGTGGGCGACACAGTTCGGGCTGGGGATACGGTGGCTCTGGCGGGAAGTACGGGTGGGCAAGTGGATTCGGCCCTATACTTCGAGATCAGACACCGTGGCGCCGCCGTCGACCCGATAGCCTATCTGGCCCGGTGATTTTATTGAATTCAGGAATGTGCATGGGCACTCGCAAATTACGTAGTTTTGGTCTGGTTTCCGCAGGGATTGTGGCCGGTGTGCTATTGAGCTTGGGCATCAGTGCCGTCGCACAGCGCGGGTCGCCTTTGCCTCTCGATGAGCTGCGCCAATTTTCCAGCGTCTTCTCAGCAATCAAAAACAATTATGTTGAGGCCGTCGACGATAAAAAATTAATTGGTGGCGCAATCGCCGGGATGCTGTCCGATCTCGACCCACATTCGGCCTATCTGGATGCGGACGCATTTAAAGAAATGCAAAGCTCGACACAAGGCGAGTTCGGTGGTCTGGGCATCGAGGTGGGTACTGAAGACGGTATGGTCAAGGTGATCTCCCCCATCGAAGACACTCCTGCGGCACGAGCCGGAATTCGCGCAGGCGATTTAATCTCAAAAATTGACGATACTTCCACCAAAGGATTGTCGCTGACTGATGCAGTCAAGATGATGCGCGGTCCTGTCAGAACACCCATTACCTTAACGATTATTCGGCAAGGACAGGCTAAACCACTCGTCATTAAGATCGTGCGCGACACGATTCGCGTACGCAGCGTTCGTAGCAAGATGCTCGATGGCAATATTGGTTATGTACGTATTGCACAGTTCCAAGAAAAAACAGGTGTTGATCTTGCACGCCATTTAAAAGAGCTCGGCGCAAAGGGCGCTCCAAAGGCGCTGATCCTAGACTTGCGTAACGATCCGGGTGGGTTGCTCAGTGGAGCAATTGGTGTGTCAGCTGCCTTCCTCAAGCCAGACACTCTGGTCGTTTCGACCGATGGTCGTGCGCCAGATGCGAAGCAAAAGTATTTGTCGAACCCTTCTGACTACGCGCGGGGCGAATCCGATTACCTGCGTGGGTTACCTGGTTGGGTCAAGACCGTGCCGATGGTTGTGCTGGTGAACGTTGGCTCAGCATCTGCGTCAGAAATTGTCGCGGGCGCTTTGCAGGATCATAAGCGGGCTACCATCATGGGTAACCGCACGTTTGGTAAAGGCTCTGTCCAAGTCATTCTGCCTATTTCTGACACCACAGCGATTAAGCTCACGACGTCGCGCTATTTCACACCAAACGGACGTTCTATCCAGGCAACGGGGATCAGTCCAGACGTCGTGGTGGCAGATACGGCTGAGGGCGATTTGTTCAAGTTGCCACGCGAAGCAGATTTGCAACGCCACCTGAGTAACCGTCAGGCGCCGGAAGAGCAGGCGAAAGCAAAAGAAGACGAAGCGCCGCTTGCCGATACCAACAAGGTATTCCAGTTTGGTACGCCGGAAGACTTTCAGTTGCAGCAGGCGGTGAACTATCTTGAGGGCAAGCCGATCCAGAAAGCGGTACCTGCACCGAAAAGTGCGAAGGCTGGTGCTGCGGCCGAGGGATCTTCGAGTAAGAAATGAACGACGCTCAGTTGCTGAGATATGCCCGGCACATCTTGTTAGACGAGTTGGGCATAGAAGGCCAAGAAAGGCTGCTTGCAGCGAAGGTGTTGATCGTAGGCGCAGGTGGACTTGGTTCCCCCGCCGCCATGTATCTTGCCTCGGCGGGTGTCGGAACGATCGTGCTGGCTGACCATGATGTGGTTGAGCTCAGCAATTTGCAGCGGCAAATTATGCACAATACGAGCCGCCTCGGGCAGCTCAAAGCAGAGTCCGGTCGTCAGACGATGCTGGCGTTAAATCCAGAACTAAAGGTTGAGACTCGAACAACGCGAATGGATGCGTCGTCGCTCGACCAAGAAATTTCACAAGTAGACGTGGTGCTGGACTGTACCGATAACTTTGCAACGCGCCATGCGGTGAACCGTGCCTGCGTGAAGCACGTCAAGCCATTGGTCTCGGGGGCGGGCATTCGCTTTGAAGGGCAGGTCAGCGTATTTGATCCGCGAGATAATCAGGCGCCTTGTTACCACTGCCTGTTTCCAGAGGCGGACGACGTCGAGGCGCTTAATTGTGCGACAACTGGTGTGTTTGCGCCGCTTGTCGGCATCATCGGGAGTATGCAGGCTGCAGAAGCTTTAAAAGTCATCGCGCAGATCGGAACGGCGTTAAAAGGCCGCCTGTTGATTTTGGATGCGCTTGATATGCAATGGCACAGCGTGAAGGTTAAACGTGATCCTGGCTGCGTCGTTTGTTCTGCAAGACCTCAAGATTAAACGACCTCTCTTGAGCAGCCGTTTCAAGCCTTGCCAAGAATCAGTTTGAGTTGTGCATCCATATGGAGCGTAGGTGTTGTCTGCCAGGCGCTCTGAGCGAAGCGCAGCCAGCTACCCAATACAAATTGCGTAAGCGCAGAAGCCAAGGCGGTTGCTTCAGTTGCCGGATCGAGCATGCCGCTCGTGATTGCATGTCGCAGTGATTGCTTAAAGGAAGCATCAATCCGATCCGTAATTTGATTGGCGCGTGCTTGTAGCCGTTCGTCTTCGGTGACGAGCGCGTCTCCTGTCAAGACGCGCGTCATGCCGCGGTTGCGCTGAGAAAAAGTCAGGAGCATGACGGCAATTTTGCGGGCTTGTTCTACGCCGTTAGGTTCTGACTCGATTATCTGATTGACGAGGGTGAAGATGGTGGACTCGATGAATTCGAACAGGCCCTCAAACATCTGGGCTTTGCTGGCGAAATGGCGATAGAGCGCAGCCTCGGATAATTGCATGCGCGCAGCGAGTGCGGCGGTCGTGATGCGCGCTGCACGGGGCTGCTCAAGCATTTCTGCAAGCATTTGCAGAATCTGAAGTTTACGTTCGCCGGTTTTGACTGACATCGCGTTCGGCCCATCAAGTAGGGATTAAAAATGAGGCGTAAGCTGCGAAGGGGTGTGTGCTACGCCCGCAACGGACGCTTTTGAAGCAGCAAGTCTGATACGCAGTTTACCCGCAAGTCGACGAAATTGGGGCGTCCACTTTTGCCGAGACCAAAGGGCGTTCCTGGATGATACACATGCACAGTCCGTAACCCGGCGCGTCGTGCACCCCTCAGGTTCTCTACGGTATCTTCGACAAGAACGGCTCTGCGTGGCGATACACCTTCGTGCGCCAAAATATGACGCATCATTGTGCTTGAAGGCTTTGGTCTGAAATGACCGTGCAAGCGCATTTGTTCGACGCCCCATAGACCGTCGAAGCACTGCAGAATTTTTAGGTGTTTTAGCACGGCCCGCGCGTAGTGCAGAGGTGCATTGGTCACCAGCACCTTGCGTCCAGGGAGGCGACGCAACTTCTGCGCCAGGCCAGATTCGGCGCGTACAAGCGGCGCGACATCGAAGTCGTGGCTCCGGTGCAAAAAAGCATGCGGATCGATTTGATGGTGTCGCACCAGACCAATCAGGGTTGCGCCATACTTGCGCCAGTACTTCGTGCGCAACACGCTTGCCTCTTGCTCGTCAAGGGAGAGTGCCTCCATCACCGCCGCTGTCATGCCAAGATTAATCTCGCGAAAAATCTTGTATGACGTGTCGTGCAACGTATTGTCCAGATCAAAAAACCAGACGCGTTCTTTGCGACACGAAGCGGCTGAGCCTTCGGTGAGATGCACGCGTGCACGACGCACGCGTATCCGTGGATGCAGAGGCAGTCGTTTGGGCGTCACGTGCGCATTACTGCGACGAGATCATGGTGCCGACGCCACGGTCTGTTAATACCTCGAGCAATAGGCAGTGCGGCACGCGACCATCTACAATGTGCACAGACTTCACACCATTGCGTGCCGCGTCTAGTGCCGATGAGATTTTGGGCAGCATCCCACCTGAAATCGTACCGTCCGCAAACAGTGCATCGATAGTTTTTGCGGACAGTTGACGCAGAAGCTTGCCGTCCTTGTCTAGTACGCCGGGAGTATTGGTCATCATGAGTAATTTCTCAGCGCCCAGCACTTCGGCCATCTTGCCGGCAACGACGTCTGCATTGATGTTGTAAGCAAGGCCATCTACCCCGTAACCGATAGGCGAAATCACCGGGATGAACTGATCGTCTTGCAATGCTTTTACGACTGCGGGTTCGACGCGGTCGATATCACCCACAAAACCGATGTCTAAAGGCTTGGACGGATCATCCTTGTTCGGCATTAGCTTTTTACTTGCCTGGATGAGACAGCCATCTTTGCCGGTCAGGCCGACTGCTTTACCGCCTGCCTCGTTGATCATCAGCACGATATCTTGTTGGACCTGTCCGCCAAGCACCCACTCAACGACTTCCATCGTGTCCGCGTCTGTGACGCGCATTCCTTGAATAAACGTACCTTGCTTACCGATACGGCGCAGCGCTTCGTCAATCTGTGGCCCGCCACCGTGTACCACGATGGGGTTGAGCCCGATCAGTTTGAGCAGCACGACATCGTGCGCAAAGCTACGCTGCAAGACCTCCTCGGTCATTGCGTTACCACCGTATTTGATAACGATCGTCTTGCCATGGAAGCGTTTAATATAGGGCAGACTTTCGGACAAGACTTCTGCAAATACTTCGGGGGGCATGGAAGTGGTTTGTGTCTGACTGGTCATGAGCGTTCGGCAGGCAAGTGGTTGTGGATCGGAACAAATCGTTGGAGACGGATTGTAGAGCCAAGAACGACCTGATGGGGTTAGCCAGCTAAAGCTTTTTCGAGAGTGCGCCGAAACTCTTGCTTGTCGTATTGACCAAGATAGCGTTTAACGATTTGACCGTTTTTGTCGATCAGGAAGGCGGTTGGCGTAAGCTTCACATCACCGAAGGCTTTGGCCGCTTTGCCCACAGTGTCGAGCGCGACAGGGAAGGGTAGTTTGCGTGTTTCCACAAAATTAATGACATAGTTGGCTGGATCGTATTGCATTGCAACAGCTACGATCTCAAAGCCCTGGGCACGATACTTTTCGTAATTCTCGATGTTGTCTGGCATTTGCGCCACGCAGCTCACGCAGCTGGTCGCCCAGAACTTTACCAAGACCACCTTGCCACGTAGCTCAGACAACGCGATCTGTTTGCCCGATAACGTCGAAAACGTCACTTCAGGCGCTTTGGGAGCAGGCGCGGCGAAGAACCACACCCCGAACCCGCCAAGCGCCGCTAGTAATGCGAGCGCTAGGAGCTTTTTCATTGGATCGGCATGACCTGCACGCCGCCTTGGGCGGGTGCGGCGCCAGCACCTGAGTTAGTGACTGGTGCGGCCGGTTGTGCCGGGTCACCTAGACGACCGCCCAGCAGACGGTTGGCTGTATCTAGGCGATTGGCTTCGGCTGGCGTGATGATCTGGAATAGCTTGTCTACGCGCTTGACCCCACCAATTTGTGCTGTTGTCGATGCAGCTAAGTCGCCTTCGCGTTGTGTGACAAGGCCCATCAGGTAAACGATTCCGCGATCGGTCGTGACGACGATCGTGCGTGAGGGAATGTCTTTGGTAGTTGCCAAGGTTGCCATAACTTTGGAGGTGATCCAAATATCGTTACCGACGACCCCAGCCGATGCGGTCTCTTTGGTCACGGTTATTTGATCGGAAACCGATTTAACACCTTTGGTTTTGCGTGCGATCTCACCTGCTTTGGCTTTGACATCGTTACCGATCGTATCGCCGGTGAGCAAAACAACGCCGTCATACACCGTAATGGAGGCGCGAATACTATCGCCAAAGGCGTTACGAAGTTCTCCGCCGATCCTCAATTCGATTGTCTTATCGTCCGCTTGCTGCGCGACTGATCGACGATCTACGGCTACAAGCCCGGTGGTGGCGGCAGCACCCCCAATTAGCATCGGGATACAGCCCTGCAGCATACCTGCTGACGCACCAAGAGCGACGCAAAGCAACATAGGGCGAATAAAGCGGGCGGCAAGTGTCATGCGGAGTCTCCGAGTAAGAGCGTATCAATGCCATCGCACAGCATGTGCAACAACAATATATGTATTTCTTGAATGCGCATTGTGCGGTCGTGCGGCACGCAAAGATGAATATCGTCGGTGCTGAGCAGGTCGTTCATCGCGCCACCCCCTCTGCCGGTCAGCGCAATGACGCGCATTTCGCGCTCGTGCGCAGCTTGAATGGCTTGTTGGACGTTTTCTGAGTTGCCACTTGTTGAGATTGCGACAAGCACATCACCTGGTTGCCCCAGGCCGCTGATCTGACGTGAAAAAATTTGGGCATAACCGTAATCATTGCCGACCGCTGTCAAGATTGACGTGTCGGTGTTGAGTGCGATCCCTGCCAGAGGAAGGCGCTCACGCTCAAAGCGGCCAACAAGCTCCGCGATAAAGTGTTGTGCATCCGCGGCCGAGCCGCCGTTGCCGCACGCCAAAATTTTTCCGCTATTCGTGACGCAACCGAAACACAAGTCGATGGCGCTTAAGAGCGGCAAGGAAAGCGCAGCTGCACTGTCTTGTGTCGCAGCGACGTGGTCATTGAAGTGGGCGGCGAGTGTCGAGGCAAGGTTCATGGCGATTGTTCGGCTCCAGTACCTGCATTATCTCATTTATCGAGGGTCAGGCGAAAGGCATCGCGATGCCAAATAGGCCCTTCTGGCTCAAAGGCTAGTACGTCGATCCGACAATAGGGTGTTATCCCATCAAAATGTTGTTTTACGAGCGCGTTTAGAAACCAGCGCGCCGCGCGCAGGATGCGGCGTTGTTTGGCGAAGGTGACGCTTGCCGAGGCCCCGCCGAAGCTAGAAGAGGTGCGCTGTCGGACCTCTACGAACACGAGCATCGACCCGTCGCGCACGATCAGGTCTAGCTCGCCTGCGGGGCAGCGTAGCTGCCGGTCGAGCACCACACACCCGGCACGCTGCAGATGACGTTGCGCAAGGTCTTCGTAGGCGTCACCGCGCTGCTGCAGCGGTGAGCGGTTTAAAGCGACGAGGCTCTTGTCCGTTTGTCGAGGACTGGATGAGGATCTCGCCCGGTCGGTTCGCTTGCGCTTGGTGATCGCTTTCTTTTGGGCGAGCTCCGCGTGCAAAAAGAGAGGTGCTAGGCTTGGAGAGGTCATGTGCCGTGACGAGGGAAGATAAGCCGACTACACTGCCACAATTCGGACTCGACCACCTTCGCCATGACAGAAAATGTCCTACCGCAAGAGCGCCCAGACGCCTGGCACAGGCTCGGTCAGAAAGTTGATGCACAACAATGGCCTACCCATTCTTTGTACGTGGTGGCTACACCTATTGGAAACTTGGGTGATTGGTCCCTACGTGGGTGGCATGCCTTGCAATTGGCGGATGTCATCGCCGCGGAGGATACGCGCGCCACGCGAACTCTGCTGGATGCTTGGGGATTAGATACGCCGACCATGGCTGCCCATCGGCACAATGAGGCGGGCGCGGCAGCTGATATTGTCCGAAGACTGCAGTCTGGGCAGCGTGTTGCTTTAGTGTCAGATGCTGGGTCGCCCGCGGTTAGCGACCCGGGCGGATTGGTGGTTCAAGCTGTGCGCTCGGCAGGCCTGCGCGTGATCCCGTTGCCAGGTGCGAGTGCAGTGATCACAGCACTCATGGCGACTGGGGTGACGACAGATGCCTCTCCTGGTTTTGCTTTCGCCGGCTTCGCGCCCACCAAATCCATGGCGCGTCAGCGCTGGTTTCGCTATTGGACGCAGCTGGCGACGACGGTGGTATTTTACGAGGCACCACACCGTATCGCTGCAAGTTTGAAAGATTTGCTGTCGGTGCTAGGACCCGGTCGGCAGGTGAGTTTGGCACGTGAATTGACCAAGCGCTTTGAGGAAGTCGCCTGTGTCACCTTAGCAGATGCACAGCAATGGCTACAAGCTGATACGCATCGCGAGCAAGGTGAATATGTGGTCATCATCCATCCTGCACAAGCGGAGCTTGACCTTGAAGCGGCGGAGCAAGTGGATGCTGGGGTAGACGCTTGGCTAGATGCATTGCTGGAAGTATTGTCGGTCAGGGATGCCGCCCGAGTCGCGGCCAAAGCGACAGGCCAGTCTCGCGACACGCTATACGCACGAGCCTTGGCACGTAAGGGCAGTTAACGACTCGGTTGCGTAGGGGCTATGGCCCCGTGACCCGTGGTGCGACACCGAGCGCACTCTCGAGTGGAGCGGCTGCTTGTGTGGCAGCCTCTGTGCTGGAGAAAGGGCCCACGCGTACGCGATGCAGGTTGCCCGCACCCAATTCGACGTTCACCGACACACCCGCCTGATTGGGCACTTGTGCTGCGGCGCGGGCAGCAACCGCCTGCGCGCGCGCCGGATCGCTAAAAGCGCCCAGCTGCAGGTATACAGATCCGGCAGCGGCCGGTGTTGCACTGGCCGGTGGTGCGGCAGCGAGTGGAAGCGTTGCAACGGCGGGGGCTGCTGAGGCATTGCTCTGCGCAGCTGGTGTAGTGGGCGGTGGCGGCAGCGAGGTTGGCCTGGTCGTTGCTGAGGAGATTGGCCTGGTTGGGGGTGCGTTGCTAGCCAGCGCTGTGCCGTTAGCGATCTGTTCCGGCATGATGCGTTCGACGATGACTTCAGCGCTTCCGGGCGAGAGCACGCCGAGCTTGTGGGCTGCAACATACGACAAATCAATCACGCGTCCGCCTAAAAAAGGACCGCGGTCGTTGATGCGCAGCACAACGGTCTTGCCCGTTGCGACTCTGGTGACCCGCACATAGCTTGGAATGGGCAATGTTGGGTGGGCCGCGGTCATGCCATACATATCGTAGCGTTCACCGTTAGAGGTGGGTTTGCCATGATATTTTTTGCCGTACCAAGAGGCTGGTCCCTGTGTACGATAAGGCTGCCCTGACGTATCGGGCACGTAGCGTTGACCGAAGACGCTGTAGGGGTTGTTTGGCCCACGTGCCAGGGGTTCGATGCGCGGTACGGCATCGGGCACTGCGTCTAGGTTTGCGGGGGGTTTGGCCTCAGGGCCATCATCCATGTAATAGGCTCCACCCCGACGACCGGCCCCTGAACAGGCTGCGAGTGCCGCGCATACAAGCGCAACGATGAGGAGGCGGCCGAGTGCGGAGCCCGTTGGTCTCATTAGGAAAGTGTCGGCTGATCGCGATGACGCACCAGCACGGGACCGTGATCTGCGAAGCGCTTGCCCAGAGTTTCAACTAAATAAACCGAGCGATGTTTGCCTCCGGTACAGCCAATCGCAACGGTCAGGTAACTGCGGGTGTCCTCGGTGTAACGCGGCAGCCATTTGCGAATGAACGCCTCAATGTCATCGGCCATTTGGCCCACGTCATCAAACCCCGCTAGCCATTCGGCCACAGGTTGATCTTTACCCGTAAGCGGCCGCAAGGCAGGGTCGTAATGTGGATTGGGCAGACAGCGTACATCGAAGACCATGTCAGCATCGCTAGGCACGCCTTTTTTGAAGGCGAATGATTCAAACGTCAGCAGTAGCGGCTTACGATCTGCCTGTACGAGGTCGCGAATCCAAGTCCGCAATTGACCTGGTGTGAGGCCAGAGGTGTCGATCACATGGCCCAGGTTGCGAAGGGGCGCGAGTTGATCCCGCTCTTGGGCGATGCACTGTTCCAACGAGGCGGCAACGCCTTTGCGGGCGAGTCGGTCTGAAAGAGGGTGGCGTCTGCGCGATTCAGAGTAGCGTTGAATTAACGTCTGATCATCTGCATCTAGAAACACAACACGCAGTTGAGTTCCCATTGCGGATAGTGCCGTGATGATGTCGGGCAACTCATCGAGCTCGCCGGGCGAGCGTACGTCGATTGAAATCGCAACGCGACCCGTTGGGTCGCCGCGCATAGAGCCGATAAATTCGTGCAAAAACCGTACTGGTAGATTGTCGACACACGTATAGCCGGCATCTTCAAGCAAACGCAAAGCAACGGATTTACCTGAGCCGGAGATCCCCGTAAGCAAGACGACGTTTAATTGCGGCATGTTAGGGCTGCCCTCGGGCAATGGCCTCAGCCTGCCTTTGCATGAACTCTGCGAGGGTGTCGATGCCGCGCAGCTTAAGAATCGTATTGCGTACAGCAGCTTCAACTAACACGGCTAAGTTGCGTCCTGCAGCCACCTGCAACATGACTTTGCGTATCGGGCAACCGAGCATGTCTTGCGTCATGTCTTGCAAGGGTAGTCGTTCAAATTTGTCCTGAGCTGTTGCCCGCACAAGATGCACGATTAGTTTTAACTTCATTTTGCGACGGACGGAAGTTTCGCCAAAAATGGTGCGGATGTTCAAGAGGCCCAATCCTCGTACTTCAAGCATGTTGCGCAAGAGCTCGGGGCAATGCCCTTCTACAACATGCGGTGCTGTGCGTGAAAGGTCCACCGCATCATCGGCGACTAGGCCGTGACCACGCGAAATCAGTTCCAGTGCGAGTTCGCTCTTGCCTAGTCCTGACTCGCCTGTAATCAGCACGCCGACCCCGAGAACATCCATGAACACGCCATGCACGGTCGTGACCGGCGCCAAACGTCTGCTGAGATAGATGCGCAGCAAATCGATGAGCTCAGCGGCGGGGACGGGGGTCGTCAGAAGAGGGATGTGATTGCGTTCACAGCCGTCGATTAAGTCGTCCGTGGGCGGCAAGCCATCGGCAATGAGAATAGCAGGGACACCGCCCGCCAAAAGTTCATCAAGGTGATGAACGCGTCGCTTGGATTCAAAGCGAGTGTAGTAATCCATCTCTTGGGTGCCGAACACCTGAATCCGTGAGGGGTGAATCAGGTTTAAGTGACCGATCAGATCGGCTGCGGCCATGCCGTTATCCGGGATAAGGCGATCAGCCGCAGTCTGTCCAGCAACCCAGGTAAATGGGATGTCTTCTGTATTGTCGTGAACCAGGTCCTGCACCGTCAGCATGGTGACTCCGTAATAGGAAGAAGTGGGTCTGCCCGTAAAAACTAACGTATGTCTTCGGTCAACAATGCGTGCACGACCTTGGGGTCGGTTTCTATCGTTAATCGTGACCTGAGCGCTTCGTTAGAAAACAGGCGAGCCACCTCAGCAAGTATATCGAGATGTTGTTGCGTTGAGGCTTCTGGCGTAAGCAGAATCAATAGCTGATCGACAGGATGTCGGTCTGGCGCATCAAATGGGATGGGTTTTGCGAGCCTGATAAAGGCTGCAACGCCAGTTTTGAGGCCTTTCACGCGACCGTGCGGTACGGCGACGCCGGAGCCTAAGCCGGTCGAACCCAAACGCTCGCGAGCGAACAGGCTTTCATAGACTGCCGCCCGTTCCACACCCTGATTGTTCTCCAGTAGGAGGCCCGCTTGTTCGAATACCCGCTTCTTGCTGGTCGCGGGCAAGTCGAGCACAACATTGCTTAGAGGCAAAAGGCGAGACAAGTGTTTCATCCGGCCGATTATAGGTTGGCCTTACTCAAATCGGCTTCATCTCCTTGTTCCCTTGCGGTGATGTCGTACAAAAAACAACGCCTACCAAATGATTGGCAGGCGTGGTGATTGAGGCAAGTTTGCGCTAGGTGGTTATGCCGCCTCGAAAACCTGTCGTTTGGTCGCTAAATGATGGTGCTCTTGTGTGCGCGCCTTGTACTGGAGGACTTTGCGGTCGACTTTATCGATCA